>JAGVBL010000322.1 GCA_020059785.1 Ignavibacteriales bacterium
AGAATTGGTTTTGTTATAATTGATCCAATTATCATTTTCAAGGATGCCGATACCATCAGAAAAAGTACCGATCCATATTCTTTGTTTTCTATCGACAGCAACAGAGTAGATCCAATCCTGTGGTATGTTTGAATTTTTCTCGTTATAGATTTTCCAGTTGGAATTACCGTCGAAGATTGCGAGTCCGCCTCCCATAGTACCGATTAAAATATTTCCATTAATGAACGCAATACTATAAACGCAATTATGAGGTAGGGGAGAATTTTCTTTGTTATAAACAGTCCAGTTTTTGCCATCAAATTTTACCAGACCGGCATCCCAGGTAGCTATCCAGTAAATTCCATCAGGAGCTTGAGAAACCAGGCGGATTGTATTAGTGGGCAATCCGCTGTTTGATGAATCAAAATGAATCCACTTATTTGTCTGGGAGGATAAAATTCCACAAAAGAAAAAAAACAATAATGGAATTACTAATTGCTTATAAGAAAGCATGAGGATAATCTATTAGCTTAGATTAATTTTGTTAATTTTTCTACAATTACTTGTTTAGGAACCGCACCAATTACAGTATCTTTAAGTTGACCGCCTTGAAAAAATAAAACCGTGGGAATACTTCTAACACCATATTTAATTGCTGTCTGCTGATTATCATCAACATCAAGTTTACCAATTTTAGCTTTGCCATCATATTCAGTAGCCATTTCTTCAATAATCGGTGCAATCATCCGGCAAGGACCACACCAGGCTGCCCAAAAGTCTACAATTACCGGAAGTTCGGATTTAAGTGCTTCCTGATCAAAGTTATCATCCGTAAAAGTAAAAGGTTTCATTATAATACTCCTGTCATTTTATAAATTAAACAACCCCGTTTTTCTTTAGAACTTCTCTTGCAATGATTCCTTTTTGAATTTCATTAGTACCTTCAAAAATTTTATTGATTCTGGAATCTCTGTAATATCTTTCAACTGGTAATTCTCTTGAATACCCCATTCCTCCATGAATCTGAACAGCAAAATCCGCAATTTTATCTAATGATTCTGAGCAGAATAATTTTACAATTGCAGATTGTCTTGAAACATCTTTTTTAAGATCGTAATCGGTAGCGGTTCTATAAACAATTGATTCCATTGCATAAACTAATGCCGCCATTTCAGCCAACATAAATTGTATTGCCTGAAAATGTGAAATTGTCTGATCGAATTGAGTTCTTTGTTTTGCATACAGAGTGGACATTTCTAATAATTCTTTTGAAGCACCAAGACAGGCGGCACCCAATCCCAATCTTCCGGCATCAAGTGTTTTCATTGCTAATAGAAATCCTCTTCCATCAGTTCCAATTAAATTTTCTTTTGGAATTCTAACGTTATCGAATGTAATAGGATTTGTAGTACTACCGCGAATACCCATTTTCTTTTCAGGAGGACCAGCATGGAAACCCTCTTGGTCTGTTTCAACAATAAAAGCACTAACACCTTTATCTGTTCTTGCAAAGACAGAGACAATATGAGCAATACCGCCGTTTGTAATCCATAATTTCTCGCCGTTAATTACCCACTCATTACCGTCAAGTTTAGCGCGGGTTTTAACATTAAAAGAATCGGATCCGGCTTGAGCTTCTGTTAAACAGAATGCACCAATCTTTTCTCCTTTAGCAAGAGGGGTTAAATATTTTTGTTTTTGTTCTTCATTACCGCCAATATAAATTGTATTAGCACCAATAGATTGATGAGCACCAATAAATGTTGCTGTGGACATACATCCGCGAGCAATTTCTTCTTGCATAAGACAGTAGCCTACTTCACCAAAACCACCACCGCCATATTCTTCGGGGAATGAAACACCAAGAAACCCAAGCTCGCCTAATTTTTTAATCAACTCATCAGGAATTTTCTCTTGTTCATCTATTTGAGAAGCAATCGGTTTTATTTCATTTTTAACAAAATCGCGGGTCATTTCCCGAAGCATTTTCTGTTCTTCCGTAAGTATTAGTTGCATGATTTTCCTGAATAATTATTTAATAATAGAACTTGTGTTTTCGCCAATATAATTTACGATGTACTCACCGCCATCAACACCAAGGACATTACCGGAAATCCAGCTTGCTCTTTCATCGCATAGTAGGACAATTGCTTTTGCAACGTCTTCGGGGGTGGTTAATCTGTTTTGAGGATTTTTCATTTTAGCTGCACTCATCATCTTATCGAACATTGGAATTTTATTACCCGCCGGAGTATCAGTTACACCAGCCATTATTGAATTACATGTAATCTTCATAGAACCTAATTCAACAGCGAGTTGACGGATGTGAGATTCGAGAGCGGCTTTTGCAGCAGAGACTGCACCATAATTTGGAATTACAGAATGAGAACCCGCACTTGTTAAAGCAAAAATTCTTCCGCCGTGCGCAAACAGATTTCTGAAAATTAATCCCTGTGTCCAATAAACAAGTGAATGTGCCATTACATCAAGAGTCATGTTCATTTGAGAAGGAGAAATACAATCATTAGGATTTTTTGAGATGTATGGTTTAAGTGTACCAAAAGCCAGTGAATGAATTAATACATGAACCTGAGGATGATCCTTAGTTGCAAATCTCTCTTTAATTTCATCTAGAGTATCGTTTATTTTAATTTGATCTGCAGCATTTATGTTAAAGAAGACAGCTTTCTGACCGGTCTTTTCGATTTTTTTAACAACCTGTTGAACTTGAGGCATTGTTGCCTGACGATCCAGATGAACGCCAAAAATGCTGTAGCCATTTTTAGCTAATTCAACAGCAGTGGCTCCGCCAAATCCGCTTGAAGCACCTAAAATAAGAGCCCATTTCTGTTCCATTTATTCCCCTTTAGTTAATTGTGGCACAAACTTAAGAAATCGTAAAAACAAATCAAATGTTTGAATTACTTTGAAATGATTTTATGTTGTAAAATAAATTAATGAATCGTCGCCTAATAATTTTTTTATACTCTCAACAAACGAATCGGAAAGGTTCACTTTATATTCAATAGCAAATTCTCTGGAAGTTCCATTATCCTTAATATTAATAAGAACCGGAATTTTACCTTCGTTCTCTTCCATAATCATCTTAATTAAGTTAATTACATATACGTCGTGCAGAGATGTATCGATTATAATTCCAATTCTCTTTGTAAGTTTATTTTTTGCAAGTTCTAGAGAAACAACTTCATCAACATGAAGCTTAATTGCATCGCCGCTGCTTTCAAGTTTTCCTTTAATCATAACTGTTGATTCGGGTTGAATAAGTTCGCTATACTCAGCAAATGGTTTAGAGAACATAAGGCAATCGCAAGAACCGCTGAAGTCATCCAGTTTAAAGAAAGCCATCTGCCTACCCTGTTTATCCGTCTTGGGGGAAACATCGGTAATAACACCGCACGCGCGTACAATTTCGCCAATCTGAAATGTACCTGATTCGCCAAGGTGAACAGTTGCAAACGAATTATATTCTGTTTCATATTTCCTAAGCGGATGATCGCTAAGGTAGAAGCCAAGTACCTGTCTCTCTTTGGCAAGGCGTTCTTTATTATCCCATGGTCTTGTCTCTGGAAGTGAAGGTAATTGAAAATCCATTGTTTCTGATGAAGAAGCGAATAAACTATCGGTATGAGCTTCTTTAACCGATTTTAATTTGCTACCAAATGAAAGAGCTTCTTCAATAGCAGCAAAATGCTGAGCGCGGGACCCGCCGAATGAATCGAAAGCACCGGCAAGAACCAATCCTTCCAATGCTCTTTTATTTACAATTCTTGTGTCAACATGTGAACTGAAATCGTAAATTGATGTAAAATCTCTTCCAAGTTTTTCATGAACCGATTGAATTTCCTGAACTGCCTGAACACCAACATTTTTTATTGCAGACATACCAAATATTATTTCTCCGTTAACAACCTTAAAATTAACTGTGGGGTGATTAATATCCGGCGGCTGAACTTTAACGCCAAGTTTTCTGCAATCTTCAAGTAAGATTGTAACTTTATCCGTATTGTCGTATTTATTTGTAAGATTAGCAGCAAGAAATTCTTCTAGGTAATGTGCTTTTAAATAAGCTGTTTGATACGCAACAATACTATAAGCTACTGCATGGGATTTGTTAAAACCATAATTAGCAAATTTGTCTATCGCTTCAAAAATTTCTTCGGCAACTTTTTTACTAATATCATTTTTTTCGGCACCGGCAACAAAATTTTGCCTCTGTTCTTGCATTGCCTTAAGATCTTTTTTACCCATTGCTCTTCTAAGAAGATCGGCGTCTGCAAGACTCATACCGGCAACTCTGTTTGCAATCTGAATTACCTGTTCCTGATAAACAATTATTCCATAAGTTTCTTTTAATATACTTTCCAGCACCGGATGTAAATATGCAATCTGTTTTTTACCATGTTTACGTGATATAAAATCATCTATAAAATCCATGGGACCGGGACGGTAAAGAGCATTCATTGCTGCTAAATCTGTAATGCTGGAAGGTTTTAACTTTTTCAAGTATTCGCGCATTGGTGCAGATTCAAACTGAAATACTGCGGTTGTCTGACCTCTTCCGAAAAGTTCATACGTTCTTAAATCATCGGTTGGAATTTCATCAATATCTATTTCAATACCACGGTTTTGTTTAACAAGATCGATTGTATCGCGAATGATTGATAAAGTATCAAGACCGAGAAAATCCATTTTAAGAAGTCCGGCGTCTTCAAGGTCTTTCATATTAAATTGTGTAACAATAACACCATCATCACCATATGTTGCAAGAGGAACAAATTCACTAACATCTCCCGGGGTAATAACAACACCGGCAGCATGTTTGGATGCATTACGATTCATTCCTTCGAGTATTCTTGCATACTTAAGAAGTTCTTTTATCAATGGATCTTCTGATTTTTTTAACCATGCAAGTTCCGGTACTTCGGCTAACGCCTGATCAATTGTAAATACACGACCAAATTTTGAAGGAATCCATTTTGTAATATTATCAACTTGAGGGATAGGAATTCTTAAAACGCGTGCTACATCTCTTATAACCTGTTTAGATGAAAGCCGGTTGAATGTAATAATCTGGGCAACAGAATCTTCACCATATTTTTCTTTTACATAAGAGATTACTTCTTCCCTTTTATCATCAGCAAAGTCAACATCAATATCGGGCATCGATTTACGTGCGGGATTTAAGAACCGTTCAAAAAGTAAATTGTATTGCAACGGATTTACATTTGTAATTCCTAATGCATAAGCAACAAGACTGCCGGCAGCAGATCCTCTGCCGGGTCCAACAGGTATTCCCCTTTTCTTAGAAGCATTAATAAAATCCTGAACGATCAGAAAATAACCGGCATAACCCATTTTATTAATTACTTCCAGTTCATATTTGAATCTTTCTTCAACTTCGGGAGTAATATTTTTTATTTTTTTATCGAGACGTTCATAAGAAAGCTGAACAAGATATTCATCAAGGGATTTTGCCGTTGAATTTTCCGGAATTGGAAAAATTGGGAAATGATAATCACCAAAATCGAGTTCAAGATTTATTTTTTCATCTATCTCCAACGTGTTTTCAATAGCACCTTTGTAATTTTTGAAAATCTGTTTCATTTCATCTGCTGATTTGAAATAGATTTGATCTGTACCATAACGAAGATCTTTATAATCTGCAGTTCCGGTTTTATCGCCAAGCATAATTAAGATATTATGAGCAATAGAATGATCTTTTTCGATATAATGAATATCATTAGTTGCTACAAGTTTAGCTCCGATATCTTTAGCCAGCTTAGGCATACCGCTAAGCACCGGTTTTTCGATATCCATTCCATGATCTTGAATTTCCAGATAAAAATCGTCGCCAAAGATTTCCTTAAGAATTATTGCAGTTGAACGCGCCTTGGCGTAGTCATCATTTATTAATGGAGTAGCAATTGGTCCGGCCGGACAAGCAGAAGTGCAGATTAGTCCATCACTGTATTTTCGTAATGTTTCCAGGTCGATTCTTGGACGATAATAGAATCCTTCTAAATGACCAATGGTTGTAAGTTTTATTAAATTCTTATAACCGGTTTTGTTTTTTGCAAGCAAAAGAAGATGATTGTAATGCTTCGTTTTTTTTCTTCCGTTTTCAAATTCACCCGATTTATCGAAACGTGTTCTATCAATTACAATGTAAGCTTCCATACCGACAATCGGTTTGATTCCTTCTTTCTTTGCCTTCTTATAAAATTCCGAAACACCAAACATTACACCATGATCGGTTAGTGCAACAGCATGCATATTATTTTTCTTAGCAGCTAAAACAAGATCTTCAACAGTGCATGCTCCATCCTGTAAACTGTAATGCGAGTGATTATGTATATGTATAAAATCTGACATGTTAGGGGTTCTTGGTTCTTAGTTCTTGGTTCTGTACTCTACGCTCTGAACTCTGCGTTCTTATTTAGTTCTTAGTTCTGTACTCTACACTCTGAACTCTGCGTTCTTATTTAGTTCTTAGTTCTGTACTCTACACTCTGAA
>JAGVBL010000412.1 GCA_020059785.1 Ignavibacteriales bacterium
CCTTCTATTTTTTTAGTTCGAATTTTGTTTTTCATTTTGAATGAATTTACTTAACCATTCAGGAACAACCGGCTCAAGCGAAGGCACTCTTGCAAATGGTGCTGAGGATAAACTGTTTACCCTTCCATGCGGCGTGTTCCTGTGGCATTCCCAGCAATATCTTTCAGTTTGATCTGCAACATTCTTATTGCTTATGGCTCTAAGTGCAACCGGGTGAATAGCGTTGGAATGACAACGAATACAATTTTCCTGGACGGCTTCTTTACCGGCTTGTTTAATTTGAATTACCTGTGGCTCCCAGCGCATTGTAAAATATGTTGCATGCCTTAATCCATCATTTGCCTTAAACCAGTATGTCCTGATAAAATTATCCTGGGGAACATGACAGTCATTACACGTTGCAACTCTTGCATGACTTCCCCTTTGCCAGCTTGCATAATGAACATTCATAACATGGCAATTTACACATGCGCGCGGATCATTTGATAAGTATGCGGTAGCATTAGAAATATAGAAAATATAAATACCCAGACCAGTAAAAATTCCTAGTAGAATAATAACATAGAATTGCCACTGTGCCGGCGGAATAAAATTATAAATGAACTTAATTATTTTATTATTCTTTGAAGAACTGCTCTCTTTCATTATCCACTCCGTTCTCTGATGCACGGTTCAATTTTTTTATGTCCTGTGTGCTGGTAGGATGCCCTAATTTTTCTATGTTTTTGTGAAGAATCAAATACTCTTCTTTCGAAATGTTGCTTTTCCAATTACCGGATATAATCCCTATTCCAATAATCAGTATGTAGATCCCGATTATTCCAATTCCAATATATTGCTTCGGAAATTTCTTCTCAACTATTTTCGTCCTTACATTTAGAGTATTGGCAACCGGACAAGCATCAACACAATTTAGACACATTGTGCATTCATCAGAGCGAACACTTATAACTTTATCAACTTTAATAAAAGATGGACATGCCTTTGCACATAAGTTGCAATCAATACATGTTGATGGCTCTCTTTTAATTTTTGTAGGACTTAAAAATGAAATTAAACCCAGCAATGCTCCGTACGGACATAGATATCTGCACCAAAAACTTCTTATAAAAATAGAGAGCACAAACAGAGCAGCAATTACGACAAGGGAAAACCGACTAATATCTGCAAAAAAATACCACATCTTTACATCTGCTACTTTATTATAAGAGCTATTCAAAAAGAAATGAAGTGCTGTTGCAGTCATTGAGAAGAAGATCGCATAAATAAAGAAACCGAGCAAAAGATATTTCAAACTTCTCAGAGGGTAGTCTAAAATTTTGGGAAGCTTAATTCTTCGCTTAAAAAGTTTTTTATATATTTTTTCACCAAAATCACCTACCAGTTCCGATAGGAATCCCACCGGACAAATCCAGCTGCAGAATGATTTTCCAAAAATGAAGGAGACTGCAAGTATTGCAACCAGGATAAATACACCCGCGGGATGAGCCGGATGAATTTCTCCCGTAAGAAAAAAATTATATAAACTCATTAAAGCACTTATCGGCAAAAACCCTTCAACTCCCGGCGGTCTAATAAAACTCCCGGCAGCTCCATCCGTTTCTAAGTATGTAACAAATAAGTAAAACTCAATTCCTATCCAAATACAGATTAAGGCAAAAATGGATTGTGTTATAAACCGATATTTTTGGACTGGACTTTCTGAATTCTTAATTATCTTTTTCTCTTTATTCATAAATTAATACTGTATTATCAGAATATTATTTCCGATTTCAAAATTATAGCTTTCTGTCCTATTTGTCAAATAATTAAAACAGAACCAAATTGATCAAAAATTCGCAATAATCGGATATTCATGACCCGCTTTTATTTTCCCTTGACTCAAAAATAAATTGTTTATAAATTTATTCAGAAGTATTTATCTGATTATAAGTGCGGCGGTTAGTTTTAATTATATAACGAAATATCTTGGAATCTATTAACAGGCTGGGTAGATGAAGGAGCAAATTCAAAATCATTTTATAATTAAATAGGACATGTTGTTCCATGAATACTAATATGAAAAAAGAAAGATTATCAATTAATGCTGATTCAATAAAAGAACTTACCCTTGGCGAGATTATTAACACCAACATAACTGCTGCAAAGGTTTTTTATTCATACAACATTCCGTTCTTTAGAAATCCAGCTCAGACACTTGCTGATGCTCTAAACAAAATAGATACCCCCGATAAAAAAATTATTCTACAGCTTTTGCAATTAGTCAATGATTCGGATAAAGAATATAGCCCCGACAATATGGATTTGAGAGAATTAACTACATATATAGAAAAAAAACACCATCTGTTTGTAAAAGATGCTCTTAATAAAATTGAAGAGTACAGGATACAACGCGAAATAGTATTACAAGAGTCGGAATTGTTTCAGCTCATATATCAATTAAACCGTGAGATGATAATGCACATGCAAAAAGAAGAAAAAATGATGTTCCCATTAATAAGATATTTGTTTGATTCTGAACGGTTTAATGAAAGACCAAAGTCCAGAAATTATGGTACGGTTAGAAATCCGATACAACAAATGTTCGTTGAACATGAATCAGCTACCTCAATGTTAAATAAAATTAAATTAGTTTTAGATAAACATCACGATGATCTTTCAGAAAAAAATATAACCAATCATTTCAATTCTTTAATTAATGAATTCGAATCCGATCTTTATTTACACATCCACCTGGAGAATAATATTCTTTTTCCGAAAGCAATTGAACTTGAAAATAAATTAACAAAACAATAAGGAGATAAAATGAAAAAAATAATTCGGCTCTATTTCTAATTACATTATTTGTAAGTGCTTGTGGCGGTGAGAACACGGATACTTCTTCCGGTGATTCCGCTAAAGAAAAACTTGCTCAGAAATTCGGACTTACTTCTTTTGAATATGAGAATGGAATTGGACCGGTTAAAGAGAAAATTACACTCGAAGGAATTGACATGATAAAAGCAAAATCCGGTGAAAAGATCTTTACAGAAAAATGCACACAGTGCCATAAGTTAGATGAACGATATACAGGTCCGGCTCTTAGAGATGTTACTTCCAGAAGAACACCCGAGTTTATATTGAACCAAATACTGAATCCAGAGGAAATGACAAAGAGACATCCGGAAGTGAAAAAAATGCTCGCTCAATATGCAACACAAATGACATTTCAAAATGTAAGCGAAGATGATGCTAAAGCAATTTTAGAATATCTCCGCTCCGTTAATAAATAAATAAAGAGGGCAAAATGAAAAGGAAGGGAATAATAATTTCGTTAATAAGTGTTCTTACTACTGCTTTAATAATTTATAATTGCTCCGGAGGGGGAAGTTCTTCCAATTTCAGCGATGCCGCAAGCAAAGTTTATGTAGCTCCCGGTTCTTATGACGAATTTTATGCGTTTATGTCCGGTGGATTTAGCGGACAGGTGGGTGTATACGGACTTCCTTCGGGAAGATTGTTTAAAGAGATTGCCGTGTTTTCACAGGATCCGGAAACGGGTTATGGATATTCAGAAGAAAGCAAAGCAATGCTTATGACATCATACGGATTTATTCCCTGGGATGATGCTCATCATCCATCACTTTCTATGACAAACGGCGAACAGGACGGTAGATGGTTATTTATAAATGGAAATAATACTCCACGAATTGCAAGGATTGATTTAAGGTCATTCGAAACTGAAGAAATAATAGAAACTCCTAACTCCGGCGGAAATCATGCTTCGCCATTTGTTACCGAAAACACTGAATACGTTGTTGCCTCAACCCGGTTCAGCATTCCAATAATTAATAAAGACGTTCCAATTAATACATATAAGGAAAATTTTGGTGGAACGATTTCTTTTATAAGTGTAGATAAAAATTCCGGAAAAATGAATTTGGCTTTCCAGATAATTGTTCCGGGATTTAATTATGATTTAGCCCGCCCCGGTAAAGGTCCCTCGCACGGATGGGCTTTCTTTACATCTTATAATAGTGAACAGGCTAATACTCTTCTGGAAATAAATGCTTCACAGAACGACAAAGATTTTATTGCCGCAGTCAACTGGAAAAAAGCTGAAGAGTATGTCAAACAAGGAAAAGCCAAAACAATGGATGCCGAGTATTATAGAAATTATTACGATGAAGAAAAGCAGATGGCTTATTCTGAAGTAAATAAAAAAGTTCTGGTTCTGGACCCGAAAGAATGTCCGGGTATGATTTATTATTTGCCCACTCCCAAATCACCACATGGTGTTGATGTAGATCCTTCGGGTGAATTCATAGCCGCCGGTGGAAAACTTGCAACTGTTATTCCTGTTCATTCATTTTCTAAAATGCTTAAAGCAATTGATGAGAAAAAATTTGATGGTGAGATAAGCGGTATTCCCATTTTAAAATATGATGCAGTTATAGCAGGAGAAGTTCAGGATCCCGGATTAGGACCTCTTCACACAGAATTTGACGGCGAGGGTTATGGATATACATCGGCTTTTATCTCTTCCGAAATTGTAAAATGGAAAATTGGAACCTGGGAAGTTGTTGATAGAATACCAACTTATTATTCAATAGGGCATTTAATGATTCCGGGAGGCGATACGAAAAAACCATGGGGTAAATATGTAATTGCATTAAACAAAATAACAAAGGATAGATACTTGCCAACCGGTCCGGAATTAACTCAATCGGCACAGCTGATTGATATTTCGGGCGATAAGATGAAGCTTCTATTAGATTTTCCAACAACAGGCGAGCCGCATTATGCACAAGCAATTCCCGCCGATATTCTTATGAAAAATTCTAAAAAGATTTACGAACTGGAAAAAAATAAAAATCCATGGGCAGTTAAAAGCGAAAAGGAAACACGCGTTGAAAGGAACGGGAATGTTGTTCGTGTTTACCTGTCTGCCTCAAGATCTCATTTTAAGCCGGATAATATTGAGGGAGTAAAAGTTGGCGACAAAGTCTATTTCCACGTAACAAACTTAGAGCAGGATTGGGATATTCCGCACGGATTTACAGTAAAGGGATTAAACAATTCAGAATTATTAATCATGCCCGGTCAAACAAAATCCATTTTATGGGAACCGAAACAAGTTGGAGTATATCCATTCTATTGCACAGATTTCTGTTCTGCATTGCATCAGGAGATGTCCGGTTATATAAGAGTGTCGCCGGCTAACAGCAATGTTCAGATTTCTTACAATAAATAATTTTAATAAAAATGCTGCGGATTACTTAAAGCCCTCTGCAGCATTTGGCAATTTAAGGAATTGAATGAAAAGTAAATCAAAATATTTAATGATGGGGGCTTCGCTGATATTATTACTTGTATTTCTCTTTCCTATCTGGAATATTGATTTAGATGCGCCTCAATATCCGGAGGGAATTGGTCTTAGGATTTGGGCGAATAAAATGACAGGGGCTAAAGAATTTGATTTGAAAAATCTAAACGGACTTAACCATTATATCGGGATGAAACCGATTGAACCGGACACTATTCAGGAATTAAAATACATGCCGTTTATCATTGCGTTTTTTATCGGCTCGGGATTATTGGTGTCATTCCTGAATAGAAAATTTATTGTTGTCTGGATTGCTCTGCTTCTCATTATAATGTCGGTTGGTTTATATGATTTTTATATGTGGGGATACGATTACGGGCACAACTTGAATCCTAACGCACCAATCAAAGTACCGGGTATGACTTACCAGCCGCCGGTAATTGGAACAAGAAAGTTGCTAAATATAACAGCGACGTCACTTCCGGGGATAGGAAGCTTTATAATCTTTTTATCAGCATCACTGGCTACTGTTTCATTTATAATTGACAAAAGAGGAATAGAAAAAAAATGAAAATATTTATCTCAATCGCAATGGCTTTATTAATAATGTTCAATATCGTTGCCTGTCAATCCGGTCCCGAACCGATTGCTTATGGTGAAGATAATTGTGCTAATTGTATGATGACAATTTCGGATCCAAAATACGGAGCTGAATTAGTATCGGACAAAGAAAAAGTATTTAAATTCGATTCGATAGAATGCCTTGCAGATTATTCAACAAAAGTTGATGTAAAAACCATTAAATCAATGTGGGTTACAGACTTTGAATCAAAAGGAAATTTTCTTAATGCACACGATGCACAGTTTTTAAGAAGCGATAATCTTAAAAGTCCAATGGGCTTAAACTTAAGCGCACATAAGAATCATGAAAAAATAAATTCTGTTAAAACTGAGTTTGGCGGTGACGTATTAAGCTGGAATGAGTTAGTGAATTATGTCAAATCGAAATGGAATTAAGTATTATTTGAAATGGTTGTTCTGTTTTTTATCAACGGGATTAATTAAAAACAGCGCCTCACTTTTCCTGATAATCGGTTTTTTATTACCAGGCAGAGTTAATTTTTCCAAATCGCTGCTTGTTGGTTCAAATCAATATTTCAAAACTATTAAATCTGCACTTAGTGCTGCAAATAATGGCGATACAATATTAGTTTATACTGGCGTTTATAATGAACATTCTCTTCTGGTAAACAAAGCCGTTAAAATAATTGGCATTGAAAGACCAATTCTTACAGGAGAAAACAAATACGAAATAATGAAGATAAAATCTAATAATGTTCTGGTGCGTGGATTTTTATTTAAAGATACCGGATTAAATTTTATTTACGATAATGCAGCCATAAAACTGGACAGTGTAAAATATTGCACAATAGAAGAGAATAAGTTTACAAACAACTTTTTTGGAATTTATCTATCAAGATCAAGTAATTGCGTTGTAATAAATAACGAGCTGGAAGCATTTCATACAAAAGAAACATATTCCGGTAATGGAATTCATTTATGGCAATGCCGGGAAATGATAATAAAAAACAACAAAATAAAAGGTCACCGCGACGGAATTTATTTCGAGTTTGTAAAGAAAAGTGAAATTGAATCGAATATAAGTTACTCGAATTTGCGTTACGGATTACACTTTATGTTTTCCGATAGCTGCCGGTACTTCCACAATTATTTTACAAAGAATGGTGCCGGTGTGGCTGTAATGTTTACAAAAAATGTTGATATGAGTAATAATATTTTTGAATATAATTGGGGCGGGGCGGCTTATGGATTGCTTTTGAAAGACATATCCGACAGCAAGATTGTCCGGAATCAGTTTATTAAGAACACATGCGCTATATACTTTGAAGGATGCAACCGCGTTACAACCCTTGAGAATAATTTTCTGGAAAACGGTTCTGCAATTCGGCTGATGGCAAATTCTATGGATAACTTATTTACAAGAAACAATTTCATCGGAAATTCATTTGACGTTAACACTAACAGCACAAGAAGCTATAATACATTCGAAAGCAATTATTGGTCGGAGTACAAAGGGTACGATCTTAATAAAGACGGAATAGGCGATATACCTTTCCGTCCGGTCAAATTATTCTCATTCATTATTGAACAGAACCGACCGGCATTAATACTGATGCGGAGTTTGTTTGTAGATATTTTAAATGTGGCTGAAAACATTTTTCCGTCACTTACACCTAAAACGCTGATAGATAGCAAACCGAAAATGACAAAGTATTTATGATTACCATAGACAACCTTAACAAATGGTTTGGAGCCTTTGAAGTACTAAAAGGAATTTCTGCAGAAATTCAGAAAGGATCAATCACTTATTTAGTTGGTCCGAATGCTTCTGGTAAAACCACGTTAATAAAATCGATACTTGGATTAGTTAAGCCGACAAGAGGAACAATAATTTTAGATGGTGAAAAGCTGAACGGTAATTTCAGCTACCGCAAAAAAATCGGTTATATGCCGCAGACGGCAAGCTTTCCTGAAAACTTAACAGTAGAAGAAATTATAAATATGATAAAAGATTTTAGAGAAACTTCAACAACATACGATGAGGAATTAATTGATAAATTTAGTCTGCATAAGGAATTTAAGAAGAGATTGAAAAATTTATCGGGTGGAACAAGGCAAAAAGTTAATGCTTGCATTGCATTCCTTTTTAACCCCGAAATTATGATACTCGATGAACCGACAGCGGGGTTAGATCCGGTTTCGAGCAGCATATTAAAAGATAAAATACTATCCGAACACAAAAATGGTAAAACAATTATTTTCACTTCCCATTTTCTAAGCGAGTTGGAGGAATTGGCAGAACAGGTTATTTTTCTGCTCGAAGGACAAATTCGATTTAACGGAACAAAAGATAAACTGATTAACTCAACAGATAAACATAATCTTGAAAGAGCTATTGCTTCTATTATGATTGAGGGCTAATGTGAATATTATTTTGAAAATAATTAGATACCAGATTCACGACATATCAAGAAGCAAGTGGCTTGTATTCTATACTCTGTTTTTCTTTTTAATTACTTATGGATTAACTTCATTTTCTAACGATCAGTCGAAAGTAATTTTGAGCTTATTAAATGTGTCGCTTATAATAATTCCTCTGGTTTCAATAATTTTCGGCACAGTTTACTTATATAACAACAAAGATTTTATAGTGCTAATATTATCTCAACCAATTAAAAGGAGCGTTCTTTACCTGGGTTTATATCTTGGACTTGTAATACCGCTTTCTTTTAGTTTTGTAATAGGAACATTAGTACCATTGATTATTCTCGGTAATAAAATTCCGGTACAATTTACGTTGCTAATATTTTTGTTTGCCGCCGGATTATCACAAACAATTATTTTTGTATCGATCTCTTTTCTAATTGCAACATGGAACGAAAACCGAATTCTTGGGCTCGGCTTATCTATTTTTACATGGCTTGTGTTTTCTGTTTTATATGATGGTCTTTTGCTTTTAATTATCAATGTTTTTCAAAGTTATCCGCTTGAAAAAGCGTTGATTGGATTTTCGATTTTTAACCCGGTTGATTTAGCCAGAATAATTGTAATATTAAAATTAGATGTTGCGGCTTTAATGGGTTATACCGGCGCTGTATTTCAAAAATTCTTTAATACTAACCTGGGTATCATAATTTCAATTATGTGCTTGATAGGATGGACAGTAGTTCCGCTGATAATTGGTAAAAGAAAATTTTCTAAGAAAGATTTTTAAATAAATTCAGATTATGGAGAAAAATAATGTTAAGAGAAATAATTAAGATTGATGAAGAATTATGCGACGGATGCGGTGTATGCGTCCCGACGTGCGCCGAAGGAGCTCTTCAGATTATTGACGGCAAAGCCAGATTGATAAGCGATCTTTTCTGCGATGGACTTGGCGCTTGCATCTCCGAATGTCCGCAAGGTGCTATAACTATTGAAAAAAGAGAAGCGGAGCCGTATAACGAATCAATTGTTATGGAAACAATTGTTAAGGGCGGAATCAACGTAATTAAAGCGCATCTTAAACACTTAAGGGATCACAAAGAGTTTGATTATTTTGGACAGGCAATTGATTACTTAAACAACAATAATATTACTGTGCCTTCGCTCGATGATCTTATAGAAGAAAAACAGAATACCAGCTCATGTCCCGGCAGCAATCAAAAATCTTTTATTGCCGAAGAGACAGACGAAGGCGGTATTAGAACCTCACAACTAACGCACTGGCCTATACAGATGCATCTTATAAATCCAGCGGCAACTCATTTTAATGAATCGGATTTACTATTGGCTGCAGATTGTTGCGCATTTTCTTACGGAGATTTTCATAAAGATTTTATAAAAGGAAAAACGCTCGCAATTGCTTGTCCAAAACTCGATTCTAATAAACAGGTTTATCTCGATAAATTAATTGCATTGATTAATATCTCTAAAATTAAATCCATAACTGTACTTATAATGGAAGTACCTTGCTGCGGCGGACTTTTTCAGTTAGTTCAGCAAGCTATTGAAGAATGCCAAAGCAGTTTGCCTCTTGAAGTGAAAGTAATTAGTATTAACGGTGCTTTATTAAAAAGTATTAGAGTTAATTAAAAATGGTTAGATCAAAAATGAGTAACAACAATTTTTATGATTCGATTTCCGGTTTTTACGGAAAGATGATCGACTTTGAAAAGAATCTTGAATTACGAATCAATGCTTATAAAAATATTTTTCCGATACCGGGGTTAATTGCAGATATTGGATGCGGAATAGGACTTGATTCTATTGCTCTTGCAACTAATGGTCATTCGGTTTCTGCATTCGACCCCTCTCCCAATATGATTGAAAAGACAAAACGTAATTCAGCTAAATATAATCTGGATATTAACGCTCAGGTAGAATCTTTTAAGTCGCTTTCCAAGAAACACAAAAATAATTTTGATTATTTGGTATCAGTTGGAAACACAATTGCTCATTTATCAAATTCCGAATTACAAAAAGCAACCAATACAATTCACAAGTTATTAAAGCCCGGCGGCAAAGCTTTTGTTCATATTCTTAACTACAACTTGATAATAAGCGAAGGAAGAAAGATTAATAATATAGCTGTTAGAGATGGTCTTGCAATAATTCGTTATTATGAATTCAAAAGGGAAAATATTGATTTCAACATTCTTTCGTTTCCAGTTAGTAATCCCAAGGATTTCAACCTGGTAACAACAACACACTATCCACACTCAAAAAA
>JAGVBL010000171.1 GCA_020059785.1 Ignavibacteriales bacterium
GAAGTAACGCCTCCGGCAATTGCTTCAAGAGGATCGTTGATCACATCGGATAGAATTAAGCTTATACAAGTAGCCGGATAAACAGCCGCAGCAAGTTTGCCGCCTTTTATGTTAGATAAATGCCGCCGGACTATATTCATCTCTTCAATGTTAGCACCGCTGTTAAGCAGAAGTTTGAAAACCTCCTGAAGATCAGTCAACGGTATTTCGTCTGGTAATTTTTCCAGCAATGCGGATCCTCCGCCGGAAAGAAGACATACCACTAAATCGTTTTCGGTAGATTCTTTTGCAAGGTTAAAAATTTCTTCTCCGGCTCTTAAACTATTCTCATCTATAACTGGATGCCCGCATTCAATAATTTTAACTATTTTACATGGAGCTGAATGTTCATATTTTGTTGAGATTATTCCAGCATCAATTTTACTTCCTAACAATTTTTCTATTTCATAAGCCATATAAGCAGATGCTTTACCGGTTCCTAGAACAAAAATCCTTTTATATTCATCCAGATTAATTTTTATATTATTCACAATCAGATGGTTCCCTTCAAGCATCACTTTTCTATGAATTAACTCAACAGGTTTTACAGAGTTTACAGCCGAATAGATGATCTGGTAAAGGTCGTTTTTTATTCTATTCATATTCGCCTCGTACAAAAATAAAAATTATTTACAAGATGATTGATAATATTGTAAATTGTAAAGTAATAAATAAACTTTATGGAATTGTGTGAGCCCCTATCTTCAAGTATTCATTGGCAGTTTTTTATTAAGTATAGTTCATGCTCTTATTCCCAGTCACTGGCTTCCGCTGGTTGCTATTGGAAAGGCAGAAAAGTGGAGCTCTTCAGAAACAACTACAGTGGCAATTATAACAGCTGTGTCTCATACTTTCAGCACCGTCGTTATAGGAATTATTGTTGGTCTTGTAGGTTATAAACTATCGGAAACTTATCACTATATAACTCACTATATCGCACCGGTAATTTTAATTTTGTTGGGACTAATCTACTTAATTCTTGAATACCGCCATAGTAAAATAAAGACGGCTCATAATCATCACCATGTTGATATTGATGGAATAGTTAAAAACAAAAAATCTAAACGGTCTATTATAATTACGTTAAGCATTGCAATGTTCTTTTCGCCATGTCTGGAAATTGAAGTTTATTATTTTACCGCAAGCAGGTTAGGATGGATGGGCATTGGGATTGTCTCAACTGTTTATTTTTTTGTAACCGTAATAGGAATTGTATCGCTGGTTTATTTAGCATCCAGAGGAGTTCAGAAACTTAAGTGGCATTTTCTTGAACATCATGAAAAAATGATAAGCGGTGTAATACTTATACTTGTAGGACTCCTGGCTTTCTTTGTTGATTTTTAATTTATAACATTATGATTGATTACTTTAACATTGGATGCGGTCTTAATTATTTCTTTAGTTATGCCGGGAAAATAAATATCTTCCACTCGGCAATTTAGGATGATCTTTTATTAATGAAAAAAATTTCATTTGTAATAAACGGCTTACTAAAGAATATAAACAGTAGAACAAAAGAGATAGAACTTCTTCTCGGCAAAGACTTCGATATATCATTCCACATTTCGCAAAAGAGTACCGATTCAATTGACCTTTCACGTAAATGTATTGAAGAAGGAACAGATTATATTATTGGTATAGGCGGGGATGGAACACTTAACGAGGTAATTAACGGCGTTATGTTAGCAGATAAAACGCAAAGAGAGAATGTTAAAGTGGGATTACTTCCTACCGGTTCCGGAAACGATTTTGCAAAATCGATGAACCTCGACAGTAAAGTTTCAACGCTTAGAAGCCTGATTGATAACGAGAAATCCATTGCGATTGATATTGGCAAGATTGAATGTAAAGATAAGAACGGAAATGATTCAATTCGTTACTTCAATAATATTGCGGATGTAGGTTTAGGTGGCGAAGTTGTTGTTAAAGTTAATAAAAGCAGTAAATTATTCAGCCCTACGTTCAGATATCTTAAATCATCAGTCGAAGCTTTTTTTACTTACAAAAAGAAAAAAATAAGATTTACTTCGCCTCACTTTACATGGGAAGGCGCTGTACTTATCCTGTGTCTTGCAAATGCAAATTATTTTGGAAGCGGGCTGGGAATTGCTCCTCATGCTAAAGTTGACGATGGCAAGATGGCAGTCGTAATTGCCGGTGAAATTAGTCTGTTCGATTATCTTAGAAACTTATCACGTATTAGGAATAAGGAAGTTATTAATCATCCGGGTATCATTTATCAGGAAGTTGAAGAATGTACAATAGAACCGGTTGAAGATAATCTGTTGATTGAAACAGATGGAGAACTTGCCGGTAACCTTCCACTTAAACTTAGTGTTCTTAACAAAGAAATTAAATTTCTGGCATAAAAAAACAGGAGGTTTTCGCAAAAGTAATTTTTAGAGTCACACTGGGCAAAGTCGAAGGGTGATTCTAATCGGAATTGTCAGTCTTCGACAAGCTCAGACTGACAATGAGATACTTTTAAGACAACCTCCCGAAATTGTATTATAAACCCACCTCGTTCAATATATTTTTTGCCCCGGAGAATTTATCCAGAACCCAGAGAACATAACGTATATCAACGCCGATAGAACGGCTGTAGGATTCATTCCATGCAAAATCATTAATAGTTGCTTCAAATGCACGGTCGAAGTTTACACCGATTAATCTGCCGTATGCATCAAGAATTGGCGAGCCGCTATTACCGCCGGTTGTGTCCATATTGTAGAGCATTGCAATAGGTAGTTTATTCCTCTTTTTACTTACATATCTACCGAAGTCTTTATTATCGTAAAGGGTGCGGAGTCTATCGGGTATTGCAAACTCTTCTCCTCCGGTAGAATTCTTTTCAATCACGCCATCAATTGAAGTAAATGGTTCCATATAAGTTGCATCAGCCGGTGAATAACCTTTAATGTAACCGTAAGTTAAACGCAGAGTGCTGTTTGCATCGGGAATAAAGTTTGTCTGTTTCCAGATCATCTTAACATCAACAAGATCGCCATAAAGCTTGTTCAATCTACCTTCATTACGTTCATTTAATTTTTGTAATGATTGGTTCTGCACTCTTAATTTATTAACGAATTCTAATAACGGATCTTTAAGCAAAGCAAGCTCTTCCGGTTTTTTTGTTAAAAGGGAATTGAAATATTCGCTCCCTTTTATTTTACTACCAACTATTTCATTGTCAATAAAATCGGAAATTGTTTTATTGAAATCACCGCTTGCTGATTTAAGCAATTCATCAAGTGCGGTAATTTTAGATTCTCGATTGAATTTTTTTGCATCAAGCAGCATCTTGTTTAAAACAATCTTTTCAAATTTTGTGTTGAGGTTGTTGATATTACTGATTGCTCTGCTTATTGTTTGCTTAACGTTCTTTTCCTGAAATGGTTGGTTCCTTTCATTATCCGGTTTCTGCATTTCTTCAGAGTATGTAAAAATAAAATTGCCAAGCGAAAGTGTTGGCGACATATTGAAAACTTGCCTGAAGAATAGATCTGCCTGGACAAATTCGTTTACACTTTTAAATACGTCATTAATTTCGCTTAAGAGATTTCCGTAATTTGCTTTCAATTCCGGCTTCGATTGAATGAAATTGTTAAGCATCCTATCTTCTTCTTCTTTCTGTTCTACAAGATTAATTTTTTTGAGACCTTTAATCTTCCCTTTATAGTTCTTCATTGTATTTGCCAGACCCTTTATACGGTTAGCAGCAGCAAGTTCTAATTCCTTATCACCTTTGCTAATATTCTCTAATGTTTTTATTGCGAAATCGTATAGATCGGAAATATAAGGCAGAAGATAATCCTGTTGATATTTTATAAATTGTGATGGTCTGTGACGGAAAGTTCTACCCGGATAACCGAGAATAAAAACAAAATCATTCTCTTCAACACCATCGGGATTTATTTTCAAAAACTTTTTTGGTTTGTAAGGAACATTTTCTTTTGAATATGTTGCAGCTTTTCCATCAGGAGCTACGTATGCACGTAATAACGAAAAGTCGCCGGTGTGTCTTGGCCATACCCAGTTATCAGTTTCGCCGCCGAAATTACCGATTGATTGAGGCGGTGCATAAACTAAACGCACATCGCGTATTACCCGGTATCTGAATAATACATATGACTTACCTGCAAACATTTCGGATACTTCTGCAACAATAGATAGCTCTTCATTGGTTGCTGCTTGTGCAATTTCTCTGGATTTCTTTGCAATAGTCTGTGCACGGAGTGATGGATCGCTGATGATTTTTACTGCATCCAAAACCTGAAGGGAAACATCTTCATAAGATTCAAGTATTCGGCAAGAATTTCCCAACGCCGGAATTTCTTCTTCCATCGTTTGTGCATGGAATCCGTTTCCAAGATAATTTTTCTCAACTGTACTTGCTCTTACAATTGAACCGTAAGCACAATGATGGTTTGTTATTATCAATCCTTTATCGGAAATAAACGATCCTGTACAGCCGCCAACATTTACAAGTGCATCAATAAGACTTATTCCATCCGGATTGTAAACCTCTTTAGGATCAATTTTAAGTCCGGCTTTAACAAGATCAACTTTTTCAAGTTCACTTAGCGGGTACATCCCTTCTTCAGGAGATGCCGGAATCATTCCAAGAATAAAAGAAAGTGTGATAAGAAGAGCTAATAGTTTAACGGGTTTCAAAAAGAGTTTCTTAATAATCATCTCTACTCCATTAATTTTACAAAAAGAAATATTTCTACCGCAAAATAAACCTTTGAAACCATACAATGGAAGTAAAATCGGACTTTCATTTTCTATTTTTCCACAGAAACCATATTACTATGCAAATGTATTGTCGAAATCAGATTCTACATGTGCACCGGATGGATGTGAAAATGTTTTTATTCTCTGCCCGGTTCCCGACCTTCGTTTTAAAAAGGATTGGGATGATAAAGAAGAACTTGCCAAAACTATTATTGAGGATTTATCCAAACGAATTGATTTTGATCTTACAGCTAATACATTAGTTAAAAAAATATTAGCACCAGATGACTGGGCAAATATGCTTAATCTTTATAAAGGATCAGGATTAGGATTGGCGCACGATATTAATCAGGTTGGCGCATTCAGACCGAAGAATAAAGACGAGCATTTCAGCAATTTATATTATGTGGGGGCATCAACAACACCCGGTACCGGTTTACCAATGGTGGTAATAAGCTCACGCTTAGTAACAGAGAGGATTTTAAATGATACAACTTTATCATGACACATCGTTTTCGATGAGTAAAAAATTAACCAACGCTTACAGTACTACATAAAGCGAGAATGCAGAAAAAGAACCATATATGGGTAATATTTCATGTTATTTTTTCGGATATCATTTTGAACATCACGATTCACCGCATACACCATGGTGGCAATTGTATAAAACCAAATAACAAAATTTATTAGCTGCGGGGCAGTTCAATTGTAAAGACAGTACCAAGCTGCTTATCGGATACGAATGATACCTTGCCGCCAAGATTCTGTTCTATAATCAGCTTAACACTATATAATCCGATTCCTCTTCCTTTCTTTTGCTTGGTGCTGAAAGATCTCTGGAAAAGTTGTAGTTGAACATTTTCGGGGATTAATTGCGAATTGTAAACGTTCAGGTAAATTGTATCGTCTGCAGCGAATGGATAAAGTTTAACTTCGTCATTATTCATTGTTGCTTCGAGTGCATTCTTAATCAGGTTGCCGAGCGAACGCACAACAAGAACTTTATCTGTAGCTAAGTAAATGTCTTCATCCAGAAATGAAACTGAAAAATTTTTCCCGATTGATAATTCATGATTCTGGTAGAGATCGTAAGCAGAAAGTAAAATATCATTAACAGAAATTTTTTTGATGTTTACCTGAAGGTTTCCCTCTTCAGCATGTCTTATTTCCTGTTGCAACAGAATTTCATTCAATAACTGTTCTGAAGAGATCATAAGTGCTTTTACAAGTTTTTCTTTTTCAAAACCATCATTTTCTTTTATAAGTAATTGCGTAAGACCGTTTATTGCCCCTGATGTATTTAGTATATCATGAAAGAAAATTCTTTCAAGGGCATCTTTCCTCTTTTCGCTGGAAATATCTTTAACAGAAAACAAAGTGTAATAATTATCTTTAAAGTTGATGGGCTGTGTGAATACAGAAAATTCCTGGGAATATTCTTTTTCATCAATTAAGGAAGTAATTTTACACTCCTCTTCAATTTTCTCTTTTCTATCCCATGAATATTTAATTGCTTTTGCTGCCCCGCATTCACAGCAAAATGTAGCAGTTCCGCATCCTCGAGGCGGTAATTTTGCATGGATGCAATAAAGTGCTTCGCCAATCCTTTTACCAAGAATTTGTTCCGGCTCTTTTACTCTGAATGCTGAATATGCTTTGTTGTTGAATGCAACTATCTGGCGGTTTCGATTTAATACTACAACAAATTCCGGAAATCCTTCTAATATTTCACCGATAAGGGGATTAACTTTGAATAACAGAAAATCATCTATAATTTCTTCGGGTTCAGAACGTTCAGGATTATCGAAATATGTTTCCGGTTGCATTAAGTTTCCTATTTGAAGTAATATCTTGCACCAAGTGCAAGATCAAGATTTAATGATGTAGAAGGAATTATATTAAATACCGGAACGACTTCGAAAAAAACATCGATCGGGAGTTTTTCGTTTAACCAAGCAATTCCAACAACACCTCTTGCACCAAGAGAATTATCGGAATTATTTACAAATCTTATCCTTGCACCAAATCCGTAATAAACCGGCAATCTATAATCCGATTTTATTACATCGAAAGCATGGTAGAGGTAATCGGCATGAATTGATAGTGCGCTGAACTTCTGGACGAATGAATATGCCAGCCCGAAATCGAATGCATTATCATTGCTAACCCAGTATTTTCCGCTAAATCCTGTCGGCTCTCCAATCATTAATCCTAACCCGAATCCTTTATCCTGGGCTTTTAAACCGCAATTAAAAATTAATAAAAGAGAAACAGCTGATATTACAATTAACTTTTTCATGATTATCCGGCTTCCTTTCTTTTATAAACTGGTGCGAATTAACGAAAAAAAGTTTACAAATAAAAATTAGTTTTTAATTTCAAACTGTAATATTATATACCCGATTATTATTCAATAATTCTTAAATTTCATTACCAAATCTATCCGAGGGTTAATGAACAGTCTATCAATTAATGAACTGATAAAAAATTATTCAGCTCAATTCGATTACAATAAAAAACAAACAGCTATTATACTGGCTGCCGGACATGGTAAAAGAATCAAATCCCAGACATCTAAAATGCTTCACAAAATCTGGGAAATACCAACCGTAGAACGAGTCTGTAATGCGTGCCGGGAAGCTCTTGGGGATGCAAACATAATTATTGTTGTTGGTATTAAAGCCGAAGATGTTATTAAAACTGTTGGTAAGAAAGATTCATTAATGTTTGTTTATCAGGAAGTTCAAAAGGGAACCGGTCATGCCGTTCAGGTTGCACTGGATATAATTGAACCGCAAAAGTATGATGGATCGGTTTATGTTTTACCCGGCGATATGGGATTAATTAACAGTGAATCGATTATTGATTTTCAAAAATATTTTTCCGGTTCTGAAACTGATATGGTTGTACTTACCGGAATGTTCGAAGGGAAGATTGAGGATAATTATTATGGAAGAGTAATTAGGGTGCCTGAAAAAAGTAATAATAAAAAACAGCTTGCTAATTCCGGTAAAGTAATTGAAATAATGGAGTATAAAGACATAGTTAGTCTGAATGAATCAAAACCCTATAGTGTTAATTATAAAGGAGAGAAGTTCGAATTTAAGAAAAAGGAATTGATTGCTAACCGTGAATTCAATAGCGGAGTATATGCATTTAAGTTTAAGCCGCTCGAAAAAATGATTAAAGAAATCGGAACTAATAATGTACAGAACGAAATGTATCTTACTGATCTGATCTATCTTTTTAATAAAGGCGGCTTAAGTGTGTCGGCGGTTTCTCCTAAAGAGCAATATGTTCTTATGGGGTTCAATAATAAGTCGGTTCTTAAAGAGATGGATAATATTGCCCGTGGAATTGTTTACGAAAAGTTAAAGGACTTAGTGGAAATTTCAGATCCGGATGATTTCTTTATAGACGAAAGTGTTGTAAATGATATAATTGAAATGGACAAGAATGGAATTCCGCTCGATATTAAAATTGGTAAAAGTGCTTATGTTGGCGAAGGAGTAAAAGTGAATTACAACCTTACAATTATGAAAAATGTTTTTCTTTCCGGACAGGTTGAATTTGGTAAATATGTAACGATACAGGATAATGCTCAACTTTCCTGTTTCTACGGTCAGAAAATTGAATTGGGAGATGGAACAGAAATCTTTAGCGGTAACATCATTAAAGGTAACGTAAAAACAGGAAGTAACTCTGTAATCGAATCGGGCGTTAGAATAACCGGGAGTGATGAATTTCCAACACAAATTGGTGATAATGTAATAATAAAAGGGATTTCTTACTTATTCGGCTCTGTTGTTCAAAATAATATTCATATTGAACACTCGGTAATTGTAAAGAAAAGGATTTGCAAACCGGAAAATTCCAAACAGGAGATTTATAAAGTAAAATATTATCTGCCGGAAGCCGAAGGTCTTGATGCAATTGAAGATTTAAAAAAATAAAAGGCAACTTAAAACAGGTTTAAGTTGCCGTTAAGAATTAAAGATAAAAATTATATTGCAGCAGAAAGTGTATTTACGTGTTTAGTAAGCTTCGATTTTTTTCTTGCAGCAGTATTTCTATGCAATCTACCTTTAGAAGTCTCTCTATCCAATGTAGCAACTGCAGATTTTAATATTGTTTCAGCTTGTGCTTTATCTTCTGTAGAATAAACTTTCTTTACCAATGTTTTAACTTTGGATAAAGCCGCCTTATTTCTTTCGCTTCTTTTTTTGCTTTGTCTAATTCTTTTTTGTGCCGACTTATGATGAGCCATTCAAAATACCTTAAATTTGTTAAAAAACGTGCGTAAATATAGCACTCTAAGCCATTCGAATCAAATAATCCTTATTCTTTGAAGAATAGTCGTTAAAGGAAATATCTTATTATTTTAGCTTAAAAATCGGCTTTAATTAATTACTGCATTATCATTCTCAATAAAATTAACAAATGCGGGTGAATCATCTCTTTATTTGATTGGTTAATTAAAGTCTTGTTATCTTTGCACCCACAATTATGAAAGTAAAGTATTGTTAAAAGTAAATGAAATATATTATTCCATTCAGGGGGAAAGTTCTAAAGCCGGACTTCCTTGTGTGTTTGTAAGATTGACTTATTGCAATCTAAGGTGTTCCTACTGCGATACCGAATATGCTTTTTATGAAGGCGTTGAAAAAACAGTTGAAGAGATTGTTAATGAAGTGCGGAAGTACAATTGTAATCTTGTTGAAATAACCGGCGGCGAACCTCTTGTTCAAACTGAATCGCTCGATTTAATGAAAAAACTTTGCGATGAAGGATTTGATGTGATGATTGAAACCGGCGGAAGTCTGCCGATTAAAGATATTGATAGTAGGGTAATGATTATTATGGATCTTAAATGTCCTTCGAGCAAAATGATGAAAAAAAATTTGTATGAGAATATAAACTTCCTAAAGAAAAGTGACGAAATTAAATTTGTAATAGGTAATAGGGAAGATTATAATTGGTCCAGGGAAATAATTGCAAAGTATAGTTTGATTGAGAAATGCTCAGTACTTTTTTCTGTAGTATTCGGTCAGTTAGAGCCGGTTCAACTTGTCAACTGGATTTTGGAAGACCGGTTAAATGTCCGCTACCAGCTGCAAATGCATAAAATTATCTGGCATCCGGAAACAAAAGGTGTATAATGAAAATTGCAAAAGAGTTTAAATGGGAAATGGGCCACAGGTTACCTTTCCACGAAGGCAAATGTAGAAATCTGCACGGGCATTCGTATCGCTGCATGATAGAGCTAACAGGGCAGCCGGATAAAAACGGAATGTTACTCGATTACTATGAACTGAAGAAAATTATTGATCCTATAATTGATAAAATGGATCACACGTTTATGGTATATGAGAAGGATTTCGAATTAATTGAAATGCTCGATAAACTCGGCTCGAATAAATTGGTTGTTAATTTTGAATCAACCGCAGAAAATATCTGTGTTTATTTGCTTAACGAGATCAGGAAATCATCTCTTCCCCCAAATGTTGAGTCCCTTAAAGTGAGAGTTCTGGAAACAGATAATACTTATGCAGAAGAAGAGAGCAAGATTTAGCTGGATTTAAGTTTTTCAGCTTCTTTTAGTATCAATGGTATAATTTCACCGGACTTACCAAAGATTGAATAATCGGCATAGTTAGTTAAATCAGTCGGTTCAATATTTATTTCTACAATATACGATCCGGCTCGTTTAGCATTCATTGGTATATAAGCCGCTGGATAAACAACCGCCGAAGTTCCGGCAACAAAACAGATATCACTTTGTTTAGCAGAAGTTTCTCCACCGTTTAATTCTTCTTGAGGAAGAAACTCGCCGAACCACACAACATCCGGTCTTATTAGTCCGCCGCATTTTTTACAGTGGGGCACACCTTCTGTTTTATCAAGATCCGATAAATCATAATATTGTTTGCATTCAACGCAAAAATTTCTTTCGATATTACCGTGAAGTTCATAAATTTTTTTTGAACCGGCTCTCCGGTGTAAGTTATCAATATTCTGGGTTACTACTGTTACATCGTAATATTTTTCTAAACCGGCAATAGCAAAATGACCGGGGTTGGGCTCGGTTTTATGAACAATCTCGCGTCGATGTTGATACCATTCCCATACAAGATCTGGATTCTGCATAAAAGCATTGAAGTTTGCCAGCTCCTCCGGTTTCATTTTATTCCAGATACCGTCTTTACCACGGAAGGTAGCTATTCCGCTTTCTGCAGAAATTCCGGCTCCTGTAAAAAACACCAATCGCTTTGCGCTTTTTAGCTTATCTAAAAATTCCTGTTTGAAGATCATAAATAAAATTAGAACGGTGTATTTTTACTTAACAAAAAAGTAATTCGCCACACCGCTCTTTAGAAAAGTTATTTGTTTTTGATTTCGTTTAATGTCTGTTTTGCTTCGGCTTTCCGTTTATCATCATCCTGATGAGCGTTAGTAATGGTTAATGCTTTGTTCAACATCTCCCGCGCAGTTTTATAGTCGTCTTCACGGATTAATGAATTAGCATAATCAACATAGAACATAACATAGTTAGGGAATATTTCAATTGCTTTTTCGAATTCTTTAATTGCAATTTCATTATCAGCCCATCCCAATCCTAAAATTGATCGGGCAGGTTTCCATTTTTCGCTTGTTTTTGCGTGGGTTCTTCCAAGAACATAATGGGCAACTCCCATAGCAAAATCATCTCCGTTATTCAATTGAATTGCTTTTTCAACATCGGCTCTAACAGAATTAACAACACCGGCAACAGTAAATACACCTTTGAAAAGAGCAATTTTACCATTTGCAATAGCGCGTCGTAAATAACTTACTGTCTTATTCGGTTCAAGTTTAACTGCCTTCTCGGCATACTCTAATGCTTTCTGATAAGTTGCTATTTGAGCATCTTCCTGGGCAGAAGTGCTGGTAGGCATTTTATCTCCTGTATCAACATATGTTCTGCTTAAACGCCAAACCACTTCCCAATTATCGGGGGATAGTTTTTCTGCTTTTAATAATGCTTCAAGAGCTTTTTCATTATTGAACTGGGAATAGTATTTATCGCACTCATCAATTAATTGTTCAACTGATTGAGCAGTGATGTAGCTACTGAAGAGGAAGATAATTGTAAAGATTGATAAGAAAGTTTTTTTCATATGATTTTTCCTCTGATGTTGATTGATTAACGGTTTTCTTCTTCCCCCGTAAAATTATCAGGTATATAGAGTGAAGTATTAGCAAGCTGTAGAAATCTTGTCCATTTGCCGCCTCTATTCCTATCTGCTGCAATTGCATATTTATAAGCATTGGTTTTAGCGCTTAGTTCATCGGCTTGATATAGTACTATTGCTTCAAGCGTTTTTGGCTCTACCGGTGAGGCAAATTCTAATTTACCCTGATGACTTAATACTAAGTGCATCAACTGGTCTTTTAATTCTGCGGGGAAGCCGGGTATCTTCAGCACTGCTTTTTCTATTTCTATTGCACTTATTACAATGTGACCGATAAGTTTACCTTTATCGGAATAGTCAAATGAATTTTCGTAAGTGAGCTCTTCTGTTTTACCAAAATCGTGAAGTAAAGCTCCGGTTATTAGTAAATCTCTGTTTAGTTCAGGATGAAGCACAAACATTAAATCGCATATTTTTATTATCTCTAAAGTATGTTCCAGCAATCCATGCAAATAAGCGTGATGCCATGCTTTGCCGGCCGGGGTTCTGCAAAACTTATTCAAATTCTCTTCACTCAAAATAATTCTGATAAGATTGTGAAGAAAAGGATTTGTTATTGAACCAATGACTGAATTTAACTCGTCAATCATTTCATTTAGCGGGCGGACAGACCTTGGTAGAAAATCATCACTTGCAACATTATCTTTTTCATTGGAAAGACGAATCTGATCAATCCTAATCTGCAATGCGCCGTTGAATTCCTCTAATACTCCTGCAATTTTAACTATTACACCTTCTTTTACGTCATCAACAACGTCATCAAATTTGCTCCATACTTTTGCAGGAAGAAGTGCGGATTGATCTCTTAATTCAAGATTCATAAATGGTTTACCGTTCTTAGCGGTTTTTACCTCAGATCTGGTAACAATTAGGAACGCAGTAAATTCTTCGCCAATCTTAAGTTCATTCAATCTTTTCTGATTTAACATAAACCGTATTTTTATATTCTAAAGTGACTTCAATTTATTAAAAAAAATATGAACGGCAAAGGTCAGTTTTCTAATATTTTTATTATGCTATCGTCAGTAAGTCTAACCAGCACAGATCTTTTTAAGAGATCGATTGAAACAGCAAGATGCTTCTCGCCTTCTTTATGCTCGGTAACAATTCCAACAACATCCTGAAAAGGACCCTCAATAATTTGAACCTTTTGCCCTATTTCGATTCTGTTCGTAACAAATAAATCGGGTTTTTCAATAAGAATTTTCTTTAAATTCTCAATCTGCCAATCAGGAATTATAGAAGGTCTTCCGTTAAAGCAAACGGTTTTAATAACCGATGGAATTTTCAAACAATTTATTCTTTCGCATTCGTCCGCTCGGACAAATAAATAATTCTTAAAAAGCGGTTCTTCAACTTTCTTTTTTCTATCGCTCCATCTCTTCTCAACAATAATTGTAGGAAGATAAACTTCTATTGAATGGTTCCTTATTTCTTCTTCAGCTTTATACTCGTGCCGTGGTTTTGTATATAACGCAAACCAATGCTTTTCTATACTTATTTTAGGATTAATCATTTTATCGGTATTCGGTTAGTTATAAAAAGAATTTAGAAAATACATTCTTTTATAGTTTCCAGTAAAACATGAGAATCGACCGGTTTAGGAATAATTCTATCAACACCTAAACGGGAATAAATTCTGGATATTTCATCATTCAGTTTAGCCGATACAACAATAACAGGGATTGTACTGTTAGCATCACGTTTTTTTAATGCTTCAACAAGTTGTATCCCGTTCATTAAAGGCATATCGTGATCGGTGATTATAATTGTTGGTAATATATCTTTTAATGCACCAATTGCCTCGTAACCGTTATCAACGGTTTTTATCTCAAAATTTTTGAGATTATTCTCAATTACTTTTTTGTAAAGGGAACGGACTGCTAAATCGTCCTCAACAATAAGAATACAATTTTTTGCTTCAGGTACTGTAATATGGAATTCACTTCCTTCGCCAACTTTAGAATAGAACCAAACCTGTCCGCCATGTTTATCAACAATTTCCTTCATCAATGTAAGACCCAGTCCGCTTCCTTTTTCTCCGCTTGTTCCAACAAGCGAAAATTTCTGATCGATCTTGAATAACTTGTTCTGATTCTCTTCGGCTATTCCCATACCTTCATCACGCACTACAATTTCAATCATACCGTCTTTAAATCTCTGCAAATGAATTGAAATTTCTTTTCCTTCGGGTGTATACTTTATTGCATTGCTGGTAAGATTCATAATTGCCTGACCAATCAACCGTTCATCTGCACTCATAAATAGTTCCGAGGGGATATCGAGTTTTATATCGATATTTTTTCTAACCGCATCGCCGGTAAGAGGAGTAACTGCATTTGCAACTGCAGATTTAACATTAAGACGTTGCGGCTCCACCTTAATTCTGCCGGTTTGCAATCGCGACCAATCCAGAAGACAATTAATCAGGTTCAACTGTGTTTTTGATGCATCATAAATGTATTTAAGGTATTCAAGCTTTTCATCTTCTGTAATATCTTTTTCGTTCAGAAGAATTTCGGAAAATCCGAGTAATGTTGTAAAAGGCGCTCTTAAATCGTGAGAGACAATTGAGATGAATTTGTCTTTGGCAACATTCAATTCCCTTAAAGCGGAATTCGATTTCTCCATTTCGATCTCTTTTTCTTTCAATCCCGTAATATCAACCACGGTGCTACTTCTTTCAATTATCTCTCCTTCTGCATCGCGGACAACTTTAAGGTTTTCCTGAAGCCATTTTTTCTGACCCGATTTTGAAAGTATTTTGAAAGAGAATTCTGCTGAATTTAATGAGGAGTTACTTTCGAACTTAGTTAAATCCTTTTTGAACGAACCAAGGTCCTCGTTACATACTAGTGAATAATATTTTTCCGGGAATGAATTGATCTCATCTGGCGAATAACCTGTAATATCAAAAACTGAATTTGAAAAGAAATTTTTTCTATCATTGTTTTTATTGATAATTGAGATGAAGATATTTTTGAAACCTTCACATAAAACAGATAGATTCTGAAAGCCAGATTGTTCTTTTTCCATAGCCCTTTTCGAAGGTGAGATACTTTTCAAAAATAATAAAAAGATGGTAATACTGCCTATATTTATTATACTATTTTATTCAAGAACTTATTTTAAAGGATAGATGTTAAGAAAGTAGTTATTAACAAACTAACAAAGGAAATTAAAACTCTCAAATCTTATTTATTCTTTATGCTGGTTTTAATGCCGGCATTAACTTTTGCCGATGTTCAGAAAGGAGTGTTAACCGGAAAAGTGGTGGATAACATTACCAAAGAACCGCTTCCCGGTTTCCGAACTTCTTTTGGAGAATTACTAAGTATAGCCTCGTTAAATACGTTTAAGAATTATTACAAGTATGGGTTCTATGCCCAATACTCTGATGTATTCTTAGACAGGTTAATGGTTTCCCTGGGCACAAGGGGAGATTGATAAGCAATCTTTAATCGGTATTCTACCTTCTATAGGAATAAATCTCGAATTTTAATTCAATTACAAATGGAGCTGTTCAATTGTTAAGCAACATCGTCTTTAGGGGATTTAGTAGGGATGTCAAGCTCATCCATTTTTCTATAAAGAGATGATAACCCTATTTCAAGAGCTTTAGCTGCTTCCTCTTTATTGTATTCATATTTTTTGATCGTTTTAAGAATATGCTCTCGTTCAAAGTTACGAAGAGCATCTTTTAATGAATCGGGATAACCTGTATCGATATTATCGGTTCTGAAATAATCTGCTAAATCGTTTATTGAAAGCATTTCTTTGTTGCAGAAAATTATTGCCCGTTCAATAACGTTTTCTAATTCTCTAACACCTCCGCGCCAATCGTGCGAAATTAATGCTTTCATCGTTTGATTATCAGCGCCAATTACTTTTTTCCCCATTTCGTTGCTGTATCGTTCAATAAAATGATTAACAAGGATTGGTATGTCGTCCTTCCTTTCATTTAATGTAGGTAATTTAATTTCAACAACGTTTAATCTGTAAAACAGATCTTCTCTAAATTCACCCGATTTTGTTTTCTCGAAAAGATTCTGGTTAGTAGCAGCAATAATTCTAACATCTGTACTTACAGGTTTTGTACCGCCGACCGGGAAAAATTCTTTATCTTCAATTGCTCTTAAGAGTTTAACCTGCATATTGAGAGGCAGATCTGCAATTTCATCTAAGAATAGAGTTCCGCCGTCTGCAACTTTGAAAAGTCCTTGCTTATCATCTGCGGCACCAGTAAAAGCTCCTTTTTTATGACCGAAAAGTTCACTCTCAATTAAATTTTCTGAGATAGCTCCGCAATTTATCGGGAGGAATATTCTATCTTTTCTTTTACTGTTGAAGTGAATTGCTTTGGCTACAAGTTCTTTACCAGTACCGCTCTTACCTTGAATAAGAATATTGCTGTTAGTTGGCGCAACCTGTGTAATAATATCAAAAACTTTTTTCATCGGTTCGCTTTTGCCGATTAAATTAGTAAATCCAGTATCGGAAGAGACACGCTGGCGTAAATATTTATTTTCGGCAGCAAGTTTCTTATAATCAATTAATTTTTTTATTCTGAAAATAACATCATCAAATTCAACAGGTTTTATCAGGTAATCGTATGCACCGTTTCTTAACGCATCAATTGCGGTTTTTACAGATGCATAAGCTGTCATTATTATAAAAAACGAATCGGGTGCAATTTTAGTTGATGTATCTAGCAGTTGCATTCCGTCAATTTTCGGCATTTTGATATCTGTGATAACAATATCAAAATTCTCTGCTTTAATTTTTTGTAAAGCTTCTTCGCCATCGCTTGCAACATCTGTTGAGTATCCTTCTTCATCAAGAATCAGTTTTAATGAATCGCGGATATTTTTTTCATCATCGGCAATTAAAATTTTTGCTGACATTTCTTCTCCGTTAAATTTTTTCTAATGGTAACATAATAGTGAATTTACTTCCCTCATTAATTTTACTTTCTACTTTTATCTCGCCGTTGAATCGTTTTATTATTCCGTAACTTACAGAAAGCCCGAGACCTGTACCTTTACCAACTTCTTTAGTTGTAAAGAACGGATCGAATATTTTTTCCATTACTGTAGAATCCATCCCGCAACCATCGTCTTCTATTTCTATAAAAATATTATTGTTATCGTGATAAGACTTGATACTGATATTTCCTGTTCCCCCAATAGCATCAATAGCGTTTATAAGAATATTGACAAAGACCTGAAGCAGTTGGTCGGCAGCGACATTTACTTTCGGTAAACCGTGTTTCAAATCCGTATTAAAATTTACTTTACGAACACGCTTATCGTACTTAACAATTCCAAGTGCTGTTTTAATTATATCTGTTATATCCTGAATGGCAAGTTCGTAACTCGGAGGACGCGAGAAATCAACAAGCTCTCTAACAATTCTTGTTATCCGGTCGATGTTTTCCTTTATATTAACAAGCTGCTCGCTAATAAATTGATCCTGGCTTTTTCTTTGAAGTATCTGAACAAGAGAAGAAATTGAGGCGAGCGGGTTGCCGATTTCGTGTGCTACTCCGGCTGCGAGCTGACCAATAACAGCTAATTTTTCGGACTGATCAATTTGTGCCTGAAGCTTCTTAAACTCAGTAAAATCTTTTATAATAATTGATCTTCCAATATACTTTCCATTATTACTCGGCAATCTCGAAACGCTTAGTTTAACACTTAATATCCGCCCGTCTTTTGTTTTACGTTCGGTCTCAAAATAATTTGTTTGATCCGACTGAATTGATTTTTCTTTTATTTGATTTAACTCATCAATGTATTTCTGACCATCAGGCAAAAGGAAAGATGAAGGTTGACCGATCATCTCAGGTTCCGAATAACCGAAAATTCTTTCTGCACCTTTATTCCACGAAATAAATTTTTCATTGTTATCAACAATCATAATTGCAGAATCTGAACTGTGAAGAATGTTTTGAAGATATTCCTGATTCATCTCAAGTTTGGATGCAAGTCTGTCACGGTCGTATTCCAGTTCTTTCATTTTTGCTTCCTGATGAATCATACTGTAACGTGCAAAGATCTGTTCAATTATTCCATCCAGATAACCAAGCAAAATAACAGGATCGAACTGACCGGTATCTTCTTTCTCAATTTCGGTTAATAAAGAAAATCTTGCCTGACTGAAAAGCTGGCTTATTTCAAGTAGGTTAAGATTGTTATTTGAGAACAACGTATAAATATCGATCAAATATTGATCTGCCGGACGGTAATCATTTCCTTCAATTACTTCAATAAAAGTATTGATACTGCTTTCTACAAACGTTCTTATTTGTGAATCGGAAAGTTTATCGTTGAACACCTGAAGTACTTTTGCTGTCCAATTTTCAACAATGGAATTAAAGTGCTTTTTTAGAAACTCTACCAGCAGTTTTTTCATTTAACATTTCTTTCGTGGGAAAACTATTCTTCTATAAGGCAGTCAAAATTATTTCAATCGATATCTACGTAAAATGTAGAGCAAAAATAAGGAAAGACATCTTTATTTGAAAGAGATTGAAAGGTTGATAAATAATAGGGTAATTTAAGGAACAAGAGATTTTGAATTGTGTATAAGAAAATGTTAATTATAACTAAAAAATGAGGATGTAATGAAGATAAAATCAATTGCGTTGTCGATTGTTTTTTTGATAAGTCCGATAATCGCTTCAAATGAAATTAACATTAAAACCAATCCGGTTGGTGTTAAAATATTCTTAAGAGGAGCAGAGCTTCAGCATACAGCAAAGGTTAAAGTTGAGAAAGGATTGACAGATCTGGTGATAGGTGGATTGGCATCCAACATAGACAGAAACAGTTTAAATGTGGCTGCTAAGGGAGACGTAGTTATAATTTCTGTATTGCAAAGATTCGATTATATGAAACCCGCCGAAAAAAATCCCCAGATTGTTTCTCTTGAAGATTCCCTTGAAGTTCTAAATCGTAAATTATCCCTTAAGCAAAATGAGAATGACATATTGAAAATTGAGATTGATTTGATAATGGCTAACAAACAGATAGGCGGGGATAATAAAAGTGTTAGCGTTGCAGAGCTTATGAAAATGGCAGATTTTTTTAGAAAAAGAATAGGCGAGATTAAAACCCAGCAGCTTTCATTGGCTAATGAAATGAAGAAACTTGAAAAGGAAATTGATAGAGTTAAGAAACAGCTTGGTGAATTAAATGCAAAACTGAATCGTCCTGCAAATGAAGTAGTAGTTACATTCTCAGCAAAGAGCGCTTCTGCAATTGAATTATCACTCTCATATTTTATTTACGATGCCGGATGGCAGCCGGTCTATGATATTCGTGTAAATAAACTCGATTCACCGGCAAATTTAAGTTACAAAGCTAATGTATGGCAGAACAGCGGGCTGGATTGGAATGATATTAACATAGTATTATCTACACGCAGCCCGGTTCAAAACAATAATAAACCTGAATTATACCCATGGTTTATCGATTTCCAGACATACGCATTATACAGAGATAAAATGACTACGGCTCAAAAATCATTAGTTGCAGCTTCTACAACAGGAGTTGATGAGGCTAAATCAGCAGAAACTATGGCTGACTATTTCTCAGCCGAAGAGAAGCAACTTTCGGTAGAATTCAATCCTTCAATAAAATATTCAATCCCTTCGGATAATAAACCGCATACTGTTGCGCTTCAGGAATTTACTATTCCAGCTTATTATGAGTACTATGCGGCACCAAAGTTAGATAACAACGCTTTCTTATTAGCTTACCTTACTAAATGGAACGAGTATAATTTATTGCCGGGTCAAGCAAATATCTATTTCGAAAATTCATACGTTGGTCAGTCCTTTATTAATCCTTTTACTACCAAAGACACATTAATTATTTCTCTCGGTAGGGATCAAAACATTACCATTAAAAGAGAAATGCTCAAAGATTTTACAGAGGATAAATTTTTGAGCAGTGATGTTGAGAGGTTTTTCGGTTTCGATATTGTTATTAAAAATAATAAGAACATACCGGTAAATATTTTAGTTGAAGAACAATTACCTATCTCTAAAAATGAAGACATACGGGTAAAGCAAATCGATCTTTCCGGCGGTAAATTAAATCCGGTTGATGGTAAGGTAACATGGAAAGTAAACGCCGAACCTTCAAAATCTATAAGTAAAAAGTTTGTTTATTCTGTTCGGTATCCAAAGGATAAATCAATTTCCGGTTTGTAAGCAGTTATTAAATTGTAATGCAGAGATCGGTTAGATAAATAACTTTAACTAACGGTCTCTTCATTTTTTTTCAAGCTTCTTCTCTTTTGAATTTGCGGAATGCAAAAATAAATTGTTTGAAGTAATGATTTGGGAAGAAAGTTTTTAAACCGTATTCATTTGCCTTCTCGTCGGGTAAATAAGCCGAACCAAATATCCAATCCCATATTGCAAATTTTGTTGCAAAGTTGCGGTTCCGTCCTTTACCGGTTGTATGATGAATCCGGTGCATCTCCGGTCCGTTGATAACCAACTGAAGTTTTCCGGTTTTTACATTAAGATTCGAATGGATATACATACCCCAGACGGCGCTTATTACACCTTTGTAAGCGGCAACTTCAGGCGAAGAACCCAATAGAATAATTGGTAAAAATTCTACTGTCTGATTAATTAATATCTCCAGAGCGTGTGAATGCGAACCGGAAAGCCAATCTACTTTTTTTGGTGAGTGATGTGCTTCGTGAATTCTCCACAGAAATTTATTTTTATGCTGCCAGCGGTGCATCCAGTAAATGTAAAGATCGTGTGTAACTGTAAAGAAAATTAATTGAATCCATATTGGGACTTCGGAAAATATTTGTAAGCGCGATAAACCGGTTGTGCTATCGATGAACCTTATAATAAAAGTGAAGATAATTATACCAAGGATATAACTTTGTGCGATTGTGTATAAAGCGAGATCATCAAAGAATCCTTCGCGTAAAACTTTTTGCCCTTTGTTGTAAGGGAAAATTCTTTCGAGTATTATGAATAATGCAGTAGTACCAATAATTATTATGTATGATGTTTTTTCGTAATACGCGAGTCCGGATAAATATTCTGTAATTGAATTGATTATGGAATCCATCACAAATTAATTTTTTGAACACGTCTTAATTTTTGAATGCTTTTCTGTTCACTCTCATATACTTTTTTAATTCCATCTCCTAATGCTTTTTCAATATCGCGGATGTCTTTAACAAGCCGGAACATACCGCCAATTTCAACTGAAGCAGCCTGGTCGGTTCCCCACATTGCGCGGTCCAATGTTATATGCCGTTCTACAAATGTTGCGCCCAATGCTACTGCTGCAAGTGTGGGTGCCAGTCCGGTTTCGTGACCCGAATAACCGATGGGTACTTCGGGAAATTTCTTCATTAATGTATGAATAACTTTAAGGTTCAGTTCATTAAGCGCGCAAGGATATGTTGAGGTTGTTTGAGCTATCAATAGATTTTCTCTTCCAACAACTTTTACTGCCTCTTCAATTTCTGCCATAGTGGACATTCCGGTGGAAAGCATTATTGGTTTACCGGTAGATCGCATTTTTTTCAGCAGCGAAAAATCTGTAAGAGAAGCGGAAGCAACTTTATACATTATCGGATTGAATTGATCGAGAAACTCCAATGCCCCTTCGTCCCATGGTGATGCGAACCAATCAATTCCTTTCTGATTACAGTATTCATTTATTTCGTTATACTGGTCGAAGTTGAATTCAACTTTATGACGGTAATCGATATAAGTCATTCTTCCCCAGGGAGTTTCGCGTTCTATGTTCCACTGATCTTTAGGAACACAAAGTTCGGGAGTTCTTTTCTGGAATTTAACGGCGTCGCATCCAGCAAATACTGCACCGTCAATCATCTTTTCTGCTAACGCAATTGAACCATTATGGTTAATTCCGATTTCAGAAATTATATAAACGGGTTCACCATTACCAATATATCTATTGCCGACTTTTACTTTTGCATCTTTCATTTTTCCCCCTTTCTAATTTCTTTTTTGTTTTTATTCAGTTTGGATTTGATTATTATTTCAGCAAAATCTCTTACTGCACCGTAACCGCCTTTATTTTTAACAATAACATCGGCAACATCCTTTGCAAATTTTGTAGCATCACCGGGGCAAGCAGAGAGTCCAACCAATTTCATAATTTCAACATCATTAGTATCGTCACCCATGAAAGCAACTTCGGAAATTGTAATTCCTTTTCTTCTTAAAATTTCATCCAGGATTTTTTCTTTTTCATAAACCCCGAGATGTAATTCCGTAATTTTCAATTTACGGGCACGGCTCGAAACAATTTCGGTATCCTCACGTGTAATAATTCCCGTTTCAACATCTGCAATTCTTCTCAATCTCTCAATCCCCATACCGTCTCTAATTGAAAATCTTTTAAGTTCTTCACCTTTAGCAGAGTAATAAACGCCAGTATCGGTTAATACACCGTCAACATCGAGTAATAACAATTTTATTTTAGATGCTCTCTTAAAAATTTCTTTTTCGGTTAATTTTCTTTTTTTCATTTTTATTTTTCCTGAAAAGATTTGTCAATAAAAATTCGAGATTTTTTTATTACCAGCAAGTCCAGCCGCCGTCAACAATAAGATTTGCACCGGTCATGTATGAAGATGCATCGCTTGCAAGAAAAACTAAAGCTCCTTTATAATCATCCGGTTTTGCCATTCTGCCAAGAGGAGTTTTGGCGGAGTATTTTTGAATAAAATAATCATCCTGTGAATTTTCAACACCACCCGGTGAAAGAGTATTAACACGGACACCGTCTTTACCCCAATATGCAGCAAGGTATCGCGTGAACATTATAACTGCACCTTTTGTAGCCGAATATGCCGGCGGTTTATAAAATGATTGTGAACCATCTTCCTTTTTGTATAGCGATTGATCCGGCGCTGTTATTCCATATGTTGATGCAATATTAATTATGCTTCCTGATTTTTGTTTTGCCATTTGGCTGCCAAAAATTTGTGAACATAAAAATACACCGGTCAGGTTAACATCCACAGATTTTTGCCATAATTCCAGCGGATAGTTTTCAAATTTAGATTGTTCGCTTGCAGCTTTAGGATTTTCGAACATATCATTTATTGCTGCATTATTAACAAGGACGTCTATATGTCCAAATAAAGAAAGGACTTTATCCCGGCATTGTTTCAACGAATCAGGATTTGTTACATCGATAGAGAAGCCAATTGATTTTGTGGATAATGTTTTAGCGAACTCCGCGCATAATTTTTCATCGGTATCTGCAACAACAACATTAGCCCCGGCTTCACTAAGTGCTTTGCAATGTTCTTTTCCAATCAATCCAAGCGCACCTGTTACAATTGCTGTTTTGTTACTCAAATCAAAAATTTTCATATATCCTCAGTTGTGTGTTTGCCCATTCTACATTATTCAATTTACATTTTCTTTACCGGCTTCATGTTAAAGTTATCAACTTTTCTAAAAACGGGTTGAACCGGTTCGCCTCGAAGCATCTCCTTCAAATTATTTTGATCAACAGCTTTTTTAAGAACAGTCAACGATTCTTCGAAAGCTTGCAAAGTATAATCAACATCAGCATCGGTATGAGAAAAGCTCATATTATGAAATCCCTGCCAAAGAATTCCGCGTTTTATCATTTCCTGTTGCATCAAAGATTTTTGAAGAAGCGGGTCACCGGCTTTTTCATCGAATGTTGCCATTGAACGCCAGTTGTATCCTGTTGCTCTTGTAAAATCGATACCCAGTTTTTCTGCAATAGAGTTATAACCGTTCTTCAGTTTTGATCCTTGATCACTCAAAAATTTCGGAACGTTTTTGTCGCGTAGCTCTTCAATTGTAGCTTTTGTTGCGGCAAGAGAAAGTGCTTCACCCCCGAAAGTTGTATAGAAGAAAATATCTTCATCGGCAAGCTGCATAATTTCTTTTTTACCAGTAAGAATTGAAATCGGCATGCCGTTAGCAACTGCTTTAGAATATGTTGCCAGGTCCGGAGTAATTCCAAAATATTCCTGTGCACCGCCTAAAGCCATTCTAAACCCGGTCCACATCTCATCAAAAATCAGAACTATTCCCTTTTCTTTACAAAGGTCGGCAAGTTTATGAAGAAAATTATCTTTTGGTTCGTTGAAAACAACCGGTTCCAAAATTATTGCCGCAACATCATTATCAATAGAATTCTTTACAGAGTCGATATCATTGTAATTAAATGTAAACGAAATTGCCTGAACAGCTTCGGGAATTCCAAGGTTTCGGGCAGTAACAGCAATATACCAATCGTGCCATCCATGGTATCCGCAGCAAAGAATTTTGTTTTTGCCGGTATAAGCTCTTGATAATCGAACAGCTGCACTTGTTGCATCAGCACCGGTCTTGCTGTACCTTACAGCTTCTGCATTAGGAATAATTTCGCGAATCATTTCAGCAACTTCGACTTCGAGCGGGTGCATCATCGAAAAAGTTATTCCATCTTCAAGCTGCTTTCTGATTGCTTCATCAACTTTAGGATATGCATAACCAAGTGATAACGGACCAACACCCATCATATAATCGATATACTCATTTCCGTCTGCATCCCAAACGTGCGAACCTTTACCTTTCACCAGATATTTCGGTGCAACACCTTTAATCCACTGAGTTGGACCTTTCGCAAGTGTTTGAGTAACTGAAGGAATTAATCCGAGTGCGCGATTGTATAATTCATCTGATTTTGAAATTGAAGGGTAATCATTTGTGAGTGAAATTTTATTTGGCATTAGTTTCTCCATCATTAAAAGCTATTAGTCTTTAGCAATCAGTTTTTAGCTATTAGATTTCAGTCATATTAATTTTTGAATGTAATGAATTCAGCATCTTTTTTATCTCAGATATTTCATTTAATAATTTATCGACTTGGCTATCATCAACAATTTTAAGTTCTCTAATAAAAAGTAATAGATAATCAACTTCACTAGCGGATCCAGCAGCAATGCTTAAATATCTTGAAAAATCTTTCGAGGTATTTTTGCCACTTCCTTCAGCGATATTTGTTGGAATAGATAGAGCTGCTCTTCTTATTTGAGATGTAATACCGAAAATTTCTTCTTTAGGAAAAAGTTTTGAAATATTATATACCTCTAATGCAAAATTATGAGCTTTCTTCCAGACAATTAGTTTTCTAAAATCTCTCATAAAAAATTTTTCAAAATTACATTATTCATCTAATAGCTAAGTCATGAATAGCACGACATCGTGGACAGTTGTTAGTAGAGTGAAAATAGCAATAGATCGTAGA
>JAGVBL010000166.1 GCA_020059785.1 Ignavibacteriales bacterium
GGTGAATGGCCCGAAGGATTGTATGAAGCGGAGTTGAAAGTTGCTGCGTTTCAAAATGGCTACTTCACAGCACTTTGTAATCGTATAGGACAAGAAGAAAACCTTACCTTTGCCGGTGAATCGTTTGTTTGTAACCCCGAAGGGAAAGTAATTGCAAGAGCGGGAAGTTTAACAGAAGAAATTTTACTGTGCGATGTTGATCTAAAAGAAGTAGAAAATTCTCATGCAAAAAAATTATTCTTCAGAGACCGCAGACCGGAATTGTATAAAGAGTGGTTTGGTTGAATGGAGAGACGATTCGGTAAATCGTCTCTTTTAAAAAGTTCTACTAACTATGGTTTGATTAAATAAATATCGTTCTGTCTTTCAGATAACCATTCAATTCCGTCTTTTGTAACAACGACCATCTCTTCAATTGTTGCAATGCCATAATTCTCAATTGTTAAACGCGGTTCAATTGTAAAGACATTACCTTCTTCAATCTCAAGGTATGGAAGATTGTTGTAACGTTCCCACTTCGGTCCCATCAAACATCCGCCGTCGTGACATACCCTTCCAACCTGATGACCGAGCCCGTGCGGGAATTCATCATATCCGTTTATTTGAATATAGTTACGTGCAACTTCATCAATTTCCCAGCCTTTCTTTCCCGGTTTCATTTCATTTGCAGAACGTGTGATAGATTCTTTTATAACATCAAAACCTTTTTGAACCTCATCCGGTGCTTTTGTTTCACCGGGACGAAGAACATACCATGTTCTCTGTAAATCCGAACAATAGCCGTTATACTTAATACCGAAGTCCATATTAATTACATGCCCCGGTTCAATTACTCTATCTGTTGGACCGGCGTGAGCTCCGGCAGTATTGGGACCGGAGAAAACAGACGGACAATAATCTTTATCCCATGCTAATTGATAACCTCTTTTAGCAACAATATCCTGAACATAATGTGCAACCAGTTTTTCCGTAATTCCGGGTTTTAAGTATTTAGTAACTTCATCAAAAATTTTGAGCGTCTCTTTAATTGCTTCTTTAATCAAACTTATCTCTGTTTGAGATTTTCTTCCTCTTAGGGCTGCAACAATTTCTTCAGAAGAAATTAATTTAGAAGCATAATCGGTTCCATTAAAATGATCGAGCAGCTCAAGATATAATCCGTATGTCATTCCATCTGCAAGACTTGAATTACGTGAGTAGTTGATAGCAATCTTATTCGGTTTATACTGATTAATTACGTCTAAAAATTTTTCTTTGATGGACTTTAAGTAAGGATGAATATTTTTATATGTTCCAACCATCTTCATATTTTCCAATTCGAGCGAACCGATAATTGCATGTGTGTCGCCATTCTTTGTAATTATAAATGCCGACTGCCAGGTTGCGTTAGTTCCGACAATCATATCAATCATTGGATCCTTAATATTACCCGTTTCTCTTACAAACGTCATCCACATATCTATTTCTTTTTCGTTAAGAATTTTAACTGCTTGATCGATTTTTTCCAGTATTAAATCTTTTCCCATTTTGCTCACCCACTGTTTTGAAATGTTACCAGTAAAAATGCTTAATCTTATTGGAAAATGCCAAACACTTCTGCCCGGAAATCGTCTAAATTTATGCTGTTTTAATACTTAAACTATTTTTAACATTTCCTTATTGGAATTGTGTATCCATTATTTACTACTTTTAAGTATTGAGACTTACATTCAACATTTCATAAGCAAACAGAGGTAAACATGAAAAATATTTTTTATCTCCTCCTTTTTATTGTTATTTCACAAACTGCATATTCTCAGGTTAGATTTGTCTCAGATCCAAGTCTTTCTCCCGATGGAAAAAATATTGTATTCAGCTACGACGGGGATCTGTGGACAATTCCATCAATCGGCGGAACAGCATTACGTTTAACTGGAATGGAGGGCAATGAAACAAACCCGCTTTATTCGCCCGATGGAAAGTGGATAGCATTTACTGCAACTCAGGATGGAAATCCGAATGTATATGTAATGCCATCGGATGGAGGAAAAATTATACAGCTTACCTTTCACAGCGGTAGTGATGTAGTGGAATCCTGGTCCTGGGATTCCGGTTCAATCTACTTTACTTCCAACCGTTATAACTCTGGAACAACTTACGTTGTATCAATCAATGGCGGAACACCAAAAAGATTATTTGATAACTATTTTACATGGGCTCATAATATAGCGGTACATCCTAAAACCGGCGAAATCTTTTTTAACGATTCATGGGAAAGCTCTCTATTTGCTAACCGTAAACGATACAAAGGCGATTTCAATCCAGATATAAAATCGTTCAGTCCTAAAACCCGCGAGTATAAAGTCTATACCACTTACATCGGTAAAGATATGTGGCCGACAATTGATAAAGAGGGGAATATCTATTTCGTTTCTGATGAGGCGAACGACGAATATAACCTTTACAAATTGGAAAACAGTAACAAAAAACAATTAACAAAATTCGATACATCTATTAAACGTCCGCGGGTAAGTTATAACGGCGAAAAAATAGTTTTTGTTAGGGATTATCAATTATATGTTTATGATGTGAAATCGGGTAATGCAAATGCAGTTGATCTTAAACTGTTCGATAACTCGTCAATTAATCTTGCTCAAGAATTTAATGTAAAAGACAAAGTAACAAACTTTAATGCTTCGCCCGATGGAAAGAAATTTGTATTTGTATCGCGAGGGGTAATGTTCGTTTCTGATCCGGATGGAAAGTTCATCAAAAAAATTAACACGGATCCCAACGAACGAGTAGTTGAAGCTCTTTGGCTTAAAGATAATCAAACAATTTTGTATAACAGAACCGTCAACGGCTGGCTAAATTTATTTACTATAAAAGTAACAGGAGACCAGAAAGAAAATCAATTAACTTTTGATGAAATGAATAACCGCGAAATAAATTTTAATGATGATAGAACAATGGGAGCTTACTTTAGCGGAAGAAACGAACTGAGATTGCTCGACCTTTCTAAATTGAAAAGCGATACAATTGTTAAGGATGAGTTCTGGGCAATTTATGATTCTCCAGTTCGGTTTTCTCCTGATAATAAGTTTATCGCTTATACAGCATACCGCAATTTTGAACAGGACATTTTCATTTACGACATTGATAAAAAGAAATCGGTAAACATTACAAATACAGGTGTTACCGAAACAAATCCGTTTTGGTCGCCCGATGGCAAGTATCTTTATTTTCAAACGGACCGCTTAACTCCGGGTTATCCGCGAGGAGTTCAGAATTCCGATATCTATAGAGTTTCACTTCAAAATTACGATAAAGATTTCCGCTCGGATCGGTTTGGTAAATTATTTATAGAAGAAAAGAAAGATACTTCCAAACCGATTGTAAAAATTGATTTTGATAATATGATTGATAGATGGGAAGCAGTTGCCTCGCAGAACGGAAATCAGGGTTCTCCATTTGTAATTCAGAAAGACGATCAGACTACACTCCTGTTTATTTCGAATCATAATGGCGAGAATAATGTAATATGGCAGACAACCACTAAACCTTTTGATAAAACAGAAACAAAAATAATTGAAGGTGCAAAAGCCGGTTCTGTATTTATTTCAAAATCTAAAAACGATTACTATCTCCTTGCCGAAGGAAAAATATTTAAGCTCGATCTGGCAGCAAGCAAACTTAAATCGGTGGAGATGAATTATTCATTCACCAAAAATCTTGCTTCGGAATTCCGCCAGATGTTTTATGAAACCTGGGCTAACTTGGAGGAGAATTACTACGACGATAATTTTCACGGAGTCGATTGGCATAAAATTAAAAACCAATACGAGAAGTATCTTCCCGGTATTAGAACAAGAGATCATCTAAGAGTTCTATTGAGCGATATGCTTGGCGAGCTTAATTCTTCACACATGGGATTCAATTCAACCGGAGATGAAGAAAAATTGTTTTACAAGAATAACTCAATGGCAACCGGAATTTTATTCGATAACGAAGACCCTTACAAAGTTAGTAGAATAGTTAAGCGATCTCCATCCGATAAACTGGATAAAAATATACAACCCGGCGATAGACTTATTGCTGTTGACGGCGTAAACGTTGACGAAGCAGTTAACCGCGAAAAATATTTTGTTGCCCCTTCTATTCCCGAGGAGGTTGAACTGACTTTTGAGCGTGGAAAAGAAAAATACAATGTTAAGATTCATCCGGTTAGTTTTAATGCGGTTTCAGGATTGTTATATGATGAATGGGTGGATAGTAACCAGAAAGTCGTAGATGATAAATCAAATAAGAAAATTGCTTACGTCCACATGAAAAATATGGGTGTTGGCGAACTGAACAATTTTATTATAGAAATGACAAACGAATTTCATTACCGCGACGCGTTAATACTGGATCTTCGTTATAACACCGGAGGAAATGTTCACGACGATGTTCTGCAGTTCTTAAGTCAGAAACCGTATCTAAACTGGAAATACCGCGGCGGACAGTTAACACAGCAGCCCAACTTTGCGCCGGCATCAAAACCAATTGTGGTTCTTACAAACGAGCAGTCTCTTAGCGATGCCGAAATGACAACTGCTGGATTTAAAGAACTGAAACTTGGCAAGGTTATCGGCACAGAAACTTATAGATGGATTATTTTTACTTCGGGTAAATCTCTTGTTGATGGATCCTTTTACAGATTACCTTCGTGGGGATGCTATACATTTACTGGCGATGATCTTGAAATGACAGGCGTTAAACCGGATATCTATATTAAAAATACATTCAAGGATAAACTTGATGGATTGGATCCGCAACTTGAAAAAGCGATTGAAGAAATCCAAAAACAATTGAAATAGTTTTAAAAATTTCCTGATCATGCTCATGTTCATGCTCTTACTCATGTTCATGCTCATGCCCTTGATCATGATCAGGTCTTTTTATTTATATTCGCACATCAAAAATAAGTGAAAACTTCGAAAGGATTATTTGTGGATAGTTCGGCAGTAAAAGTTGCTATTATTGATCTATATAATAACGAAGAGAATCAGGGCATCAGATGTATTAAGGATATTTTAAACGAAACCGATTGCCTCTACCAGGATATTACGATTGATTACAAATTATATGATACCAGATTTAAAGGCGATGTACCTTCTCTTGATTACGACATCTACATTTCATCGGGCGGACCCGGCAGCCCATTCGAAGGCGAAGGACAAAAATGGGAATCTGATTATTTCAGTCTGCTCGATAAGATATGGAGTCACAATAAGAATAATGAAACGAAGAAACATGTTTTCTTCATTTGTCACTCCTTCCAAATTATGGCGCGCTATTTCAAATTTGGCGAAGTGATTCCCCGTCTTTCTAAATCATTTGGTGTTATGCCGGTTAATAAATCAGAAAAAGGAAACAATGATATAATATTGCAAGGATTGAATGATCCGTTTTATGCAGCGGATTTCAGGGAGTGGCAAGTCATTCAGCCGAACAAAAAAGTATTTGATGAGCTTGGAGCTGAGTTATTATGTATTGAAAAAGAACGACCTCATGTTCCTTATGAAAGAGCTATGATGGCTGTTCGTATTACTAATGAAATTGTCGGAACACAATTCCATCCGGAAGCCGATCCGGCAAGTATGTATTACCATTTCCGTCAACCGGAAAGAAAGGAACATGTTATTTCTAAGTACGGTGAAAAAAAATATTATGAAATGCTCGATCTGCTTGAAGATGAAAACGGAATTAAGCTTACAAGGAAAACCGTGCTTCCTAATTTTCTAAAACATGCTTTACAACAATTGCGCGGGCGTTAAACTCTCAACCCTTTGGAATTGTAAATGAAAAAGTTGTGCCCTCATCCAATTTACTTGTAACCCAGATTTTTCCCCTATTACGTTCTACCATCTCTTTGCAAAGTAAAAGTCCAAGTCCGCTCCCTTTCTCTTCTTTTGTCCCGTAGGTTGTGTGGTGTGTATCTATTCTAAATAGTTTTCTTAAATCATCCTCTTTTATTCCAACGCCGTTATCAGAAATGGATATTTCAATGTCGCTTTCCCTAAAGCGAGATCTGAAAATAATATTTCCGCCATCTCTTGTAAATTTTATTGCATTGGAAAGTAAATTTTGAATTACCGAGAAGATCATGTCTTCATCTGCAAATACAGCGGCTAAATGAGAAACTTCGTTGGTAATATTTATTTTTTTACTATCCGCATTATTTTTTAAGAGATTTATTATTTGACATATCTTGTGATAAATATTGAAAGTAGTTGGTTCATAAGGGAATTTACCCGTTTGAATTCTTGACCATTGCAAAAGATTTTCAAGTAAACTAAAAACAGTTTTTGAGGACTCGTTTATTTTTTCTGCAAACGATTTAACTTCTTCCCTGGAAAGTTCTTCTATGTCTTCTACAAGGAATTCTGAAAAATTCAAAAGCGAGCTAAACGGACTTCTTAAATCATGAGCAACTATTGAAAAGAATTTATCCTTAGAAGCATTCAACTCTTTTAGTTCCTGTTCAGATTTTCTAAGCTGAACGTTAAGGTTTTCAAATTTTTCAACAAGCACCTTCAGCCGTTCTTCGTTCTTTTTAATTTCTGTTATGTCTCTAAGAATTCCCCGGTAGCCAACAATTTCTCCCATTTTATTCTTTACAGCCATCGAAGTTTCTAAAACAGTAACTATCTCTCCGTTAAGTCTTTTTATATCGATCTGGTAGTTGTTAACAAATCCGGTTCTTTCAAGCTCTCTTTTAAATTGATCCCGCTGATCTTTGTGTAAATAAATTTCTTTTGCAATATCAATATATTTTATTTCATCAAACGATTTCACTCTGAACAATTCTAATCCCGCCGGATTTAGTTCGACGAACTTTCCATCAACACTGCTTTCATAAACAGCATCTTTCAATTCTAAAAAGAGAGTTCTGTATTTATCCTGGGCTTCTCTTAATTTCTCCTCTGCTTTAATTTGTTCTGTTAAATCTCTTGCTATTCCAACAAGAGCAACTTCATTTCCTTCATCATCTTTTATTAATGAAGTTGATAATTCAATTACAAATTCGGATCCGTCTTTTCTTTTATTAATAAGTCTTCCGTTCCATCCGCCGTTTTTTGTTGCACTATGAATGGTTGATAATACCGAGGAATCATTTTTATCCGATCTTAATATTTGAATATTCCTGCCTATTATTTCATTAAGTTGATACCCGTACATTTTTAAGAATGCATTATTAACAAACAGAATTTCGTTTTGCATATCCGTTATATTAATTGCATCGCTTATGGAATTAATCATGTGCAATAAAAGTTTAAGGTCTCTCGAAGGCCTGATATTTGATTGTGTCATGTCGTCCACATTTTTTGTTTTATCAGTAGTATTGGAAGATTTACTGTCCATTGTAAATTCCCAATCTTTTTCATCTTCAATATAATATTTGGAAAAGTATTTTATTCAAGAAAGTTCAGTTAATAAAACGGTTTGTCCCTTTATTAAGCCGATCCATTATAGCAACACCAAGACCTTCTTCTTCAACCGGTTCGGCTAATATTAAATCAATATTTTCTTTTTCAAGTTCATGAAGGTATTTGAAAAGATTTGCAGCGGCTTCTTTCATATCACCTTTTTCAGAGAGAATCCGTATTGATTCAAAATTATAATTAAGGTTAGCACATTTAAAAAACAGTGCGCCAATTTTTTTGTTCGAATACTTTTTTAAATTTTCGACTGTTAAAAAATAGAGCGGAATGGTAGGCGCATAATGAAACGGAAGCTGTCCGGGCGCGTTTGGTCTTATCGAAAATTTTGATATGACCTCAACTTTCCCGATCTCGTTTTCAATTTCTTCGCGCGATAATCCTCCCGGTCGTAGTAAAATAATTTTCCCGTCAGTAAATTGAATAATTGTCGATTCAACACCCACAGAACATTTACCACCATCGAGTATCATATCTACTTTATCACCAATACTCCTGTAAACATGAGAAGCTTCGGTTGGACTTAAATGCCCGAATTTATTGGCGCTTGGCGCTGCAATCGGGCAACCGCTTCTTTCAATAAGTTGAAGTGCAACCGGATGATCCGGCATTCTAATTGCAACAGTTGTGTTACCGGATGTTACGATATCGGGAACTACATCATGTTTAGGTAAAACCAATGTTAGAGGTCCCGGCCAGAATTTATTAATAAGCTTCTCTATTCTTGAATCATCAACAAATGCAAATTCAGTTAGCTCATTTTTATTTGCAATGTGAAGAATAAGAGGATTGAAAGAAGGACGTTTTTTTGTTTCGAATATTTTTGCAACAGCAATAGGATTCAATCCATCGGCGCCAAGTCCGTAAACTGTTTCGGTAGGAAACGCAACCAATCCTCCGGATTTAATTACATTTGCCGCTCTGTCTATAGTTTCTTTAGTTGCTTCAAAAATATTCATACCTGCTCAAAATTAAAGCTTTGTTAAAGAATCTTATTTAAGGTATTTTCACCGGTAAAATTATCGAATTACTCTATGATTATGAAACCTGGTTTTCGGTTTAATAAGTGGAAGGATAAAATTGATGTCTGAGTTTAAAAAATTTTGCAGCATGCTTGCCGATGAGAGTGGAAAGATTATAAAACAGTATTACCGCACTGATTATAGAGTGGAAATTAAATCCGATGAAACACCGGTTACTATTGCAGATAAAAAATCGGAAGAGTTGATGCGCAATTTAATTATGAAAGAATTTCCTGATCACGGAATTTTAGGCGAAGAGTTTGGTGAATACAATCCGTCTTCAGAATACAGGTGGATTCTTGACCCTATTGACGGTACCAAAAGTTTTATAAGCGGCGTTCCTCTGTTTGGTACTTTGATAGCACTCATTCATAATAACGAACCAATTATCGGCCTAATTAATCATCCTGTTCTAGGCGAATGTTTAATTGGTGATAATAATACGACTGAATTAAACAATGTTAAGGTTACGGTAAGAAAATGCAATGACCTTTCATCGGCGTTATTACTTGCCTCGGATCATTTGATGGTTGAAAAGTATAGATCTAAATCCGGTTTTGATAATTTACTTAGTCGTGTTAAACTTTACCGGACGTGGGGAGATTGTTACGGTTATTCCTTGCTGGCAAGCGGCTTTGCCGATATAATGATTGATCCGATTATGAGTAAATGGGATCTTGCCGCATTGATTCCTGTTGTTAAAGGAGCTGGCGGAACTATTACTGATTACTACGGCAATAATCCCATGGATGGAAATAGTATTGTTGCATCATGTCCAAAACTACACGAACAAGTTTTAGAGATATTGAATCAATAATTCTTTCATTATACTGCTTAATCGCTTTACAACAGTATTTGAAAAGTTATAAATTAGTTCCGGTAAATAAACGTATAATGAAATACGGAAACGCACACTATTATTAACCAATTCAAAATTAACCTTCTGGAGGGAAAATGAAACAGAAGTACTTATTTGTTATTAGTATGATTCTGATTTCTGCATTTGTGATCTTTGAACAAGGAAACAAGAAAAAAGAGTTTAAAATTCCTTATGAACAGTATCAGCTTTCAAACGGATTAGATGTAATACTTCATGTGGACCGCTCGGATCCGATAGTTGCTGTTTATGTTGCTTACCATGTCGGTTCAAATAGAGAAACAAAAGGAAGAACCGGTTTTGCTCACTTGTTCGAACATATTATGTTTCAGGAATCGCAGCACATAGGTCAGGATCAATTCTTCAAAAAGATTTCTAAAGCGGGCGGCTCATTAAACGGGTCAACCAATACCGACCGAACGAATTATTTTGAAACTGTTCCAAAGAACGCTTTAGAACTTGCATTATGGATGGAATCCGATAGAATGGGATTTCTATTAAGCAAAGTAACTCAGGAAGCATTCGAAAATCAGCAGAACGTTGTTCAGAATGAAAAA
>JAGVBL010000291.1 GCA_020059785.1 Ignavibacteriales bacterium
AAAATATTCAAATGAGGCAATTGATAATGCAGTCCGTCTTAGTGAAAGATATATAACAGACCGATATTTACCGGATAAGGCAATAGACGTTATTGATGAAGCTGGCTCACGTGTTCATATGGGCAATTTTACAGTCTCGGAAGATGTCCTTAAACTCGAAGAAGAAATCGAAAAAATAAAACAACTCAAAATTCAGGTTGTAAAACAACAGGATTATGAAGAAGCAGCTCGCTTACGCGATAAAGAAAGACAACTTCAATCCGATCTTGAAATTGCTAAACGTGAATGGGAAACTAAAACTAAAGATATTGTTTATGATGTTACCGAGGATGATATTGCTACGGTAGTTTCTATGATGACCGGTATTCCTGTTACACGTGTTGTCCAGGCAGAGTCAGAAAAATTAATGAAAATGGAGAAAGCCCTAAAAGAAAAAATTGTTGGACAGGATGAAGCGGTAATTAAGCTAAGTAAAGCTATCAGAAGAACAAGGGCAGGATTAAAAAGATCTAACAAACCTATAGGAACATTTATTTTTCTTGGTCCAACCGGAGTTGGCAAAACCGAACTTGCAAAAGAATTGGCAAGATATCTATTCGATTCCGAAGAAGCTCTTATACGAATTGATATGAGCGAGTATATGGAAAAATTTGCAGTCTCCCGATTGGTTGGTGCTCCTCCGGGTTATGTTGGATATGAAGAGGGTGGTCAGCTGACTGAGCGTGTACGCAGGAAACCGTATTCGGTTGTTCTGTTTGATGAAATTGAAAAAGCTCATCCTGATGTGTTTAATATACTTTTGCAAGTTCTTGACGATGGACAACTAACCGATAGTCTTGGTAGAAGAGTTGATTTCAGAAATACAATTATTATAATGACTTCAAACGTTGGTACTAAAGACATAAAAACTACTGGTGGTTTTGGTTTTAGCGGTCAGACTGAAGCAGATCATTATTCCCAGTTAAAGAATACAGTAGAAGATGCTATGAAACGGCTCTTTAATCCTGAGTTCTTAAATCGTATTGATGAAGCAATTGTGTTCAGGAGCTTGGACAAGGATGATATTAAACAAATAATCTTTATTGAAATGAAAGATCTTGTAAAAAATATTAGTGATAATAAGATGAGTATTGAGCTTCATAAGTCTGCTGTTGAATTCCTTTCTGATAAAGGATTCGATCCAAAATTCGGAGCAAGACCATTAAAAAGAGCTATTCAAAAATATGTGGAAGACCCGTTAGCAGAGGAACTACTCCTCGGTCATTTTAAAGAAGGTGATAAAATTATTGTAAAACACAAGAAGAATTCTGAAGAATTGTATTTTGTACCGGCAAAAGCAACCGAGACAGAAGAACAAAATAATGAAGAGAAGCAATCTGTTTAAAATTCTCATTAATTTATTAAAATGAAATTACTTAGTAAGGATGATATAAATAAATTCTTGGGGCTAATCAACCATTGGGATCTAAATGGGAACATGATTGAAAAAGAGTTTATCCTTCAAAATTTTGTTGAAGCTCTTTCATTTATGTTGAAATGCGGAATTGAGGCTGAAAAATTGGATCATCATCCTGACATGCTCCTATTTGGATGGAATAAAGTGAGAGTTACAATATCTACTCATAGCCTTGGCGGTTTAACTGAAGCTGATTTCAACTTAGCACTACAAATAGACAAAATAAATTAAATGGAAAAGCAAAATATTTTAGACATTTTCTTAGAAACAAATGCCCTTTTGAATGGGCATTTTTTATTAACATCCGGTAGGCATAGCAATCAATACTTCCAGTGTGCACTGGTATTGCAATATCCTCAGTATAATGAATTAATTTGCAAAAAAATAGCTGATTACTTTAAGGATTTTGAGATTGATGTTGTTATTTCACCTGCTATTGGGGGAATTATTGTTGGTCAAGAAGTTGCCCGACTGATGAATAAAAAATCAATTTTTGCTGAAAGGGAAGATAAAAAACTGGTTTTAAGAAGAGGTTTTAACATTGAAGTAGGTAAGAAATATCTTGTTTGTGAAGATGTAGTAACAACCGGCGGTTCTGTCTTCGAGGTTATGGATATAATCCGTAATGAAGGTGGAATTGTTGCCGGTGTAGGTTTTATAGTGGACAGAAGTAATAATAAAGTCCAGTTTGGAGTTCCGCAATTCAGTACTCTACAACTAGAGGTTGTATCCTACCTTGCAGATGAATGCCCGCTTTGCATAGAAAATAAGATTCCTGTTGTAAAGCCCGGTTCTAGAAAGGTTAAGTAAATACATAAATGGAAAAATTATGAAAAACATTCTGTTATTACTCATTTTTTCTGCTCATTTCCTTTTTGCTCAAGGTATTTTTGATGACTATTTCGTTGAAAAAACTCTTAGACTCGATTTTTATCAAACTGGTGATCGTAATACTGAATTAATTTCGTTCGACAAGTTAATAGAAGAACCGTTCTGGAGCGGATCTAAAGTAAGTCTGATTGATAAATTTGGATATGGTAACTATATGTTAAAAGTATTTGATGAGGATTCCAGATCGCTAATCTTCTCAAAAGGTTTTTCTACTTTGTATCAGGAATGGCAGACAACCGAAGAAGCCAAACATATTCAGAGAAGTATGTCCGGCTCTGTTGTGTTTCCTTTCCCAAAAAATAAAGTAATAGTAGAAATTCTAAAGCGTGATAAGAGAAACAATTTCGAAAAGAAATTTGAATATCAGGTAGATCCTAAAAGTTATTTCATAATCAAAGAAAAAGTAAAACCTTATCCGGATTTCAAAGTTCATTACTCAGGAGAACCTGCTAAAAAATTAGATATTGTACTTCTGCCGGAAGGGTATTCTGAAAATGAAATGGGAAAATTCAAAGATGATTGTAAGAGATTTGCAGGATATTTATTCGAATATTCACCGTTCAAGGAGAATAGTGACAAGATAAATATATGGGGAGTAGAAGCTCCGTCACCTGAAAGTGGAACGGACATCCCGGGCAAAAATGTTTGGGTTAGAACATTATTAAATTCTCACTTCTATACTTTTGACAGTGAAAGATATTTGATGACTACTGACTATCATGCCATTAGAGATCTTGCAGCAAACGCACCCAACGATCAAATTTTTATACTTGTTAATACTTCCAAATATGGAGGCGGAGGCATTTATAATTATTATAATGTTACTTCAGTAGATCATCAATCATCCAAACAAGTTTTTGTCCATGAGTTTGGACATGGATTGGCAGGACTTGCTGATGAATACGGTACCGATCCTACATATCAGGATTTTTATCCCACTGATGTTGAACCCTGGGAACCTAATATAACCACATTAGTAAACTTTGACAGTAAATGGAAGAGAGATGTAGATAAAGACACACCTGTTCCAACACCGGATGAAGAAAAATATAGAAACAGTATTGGTGCATTCGAAGGAGCCGGATATGTTCCTAAAGGTGTTTATAGGTCTACTCATAACAGTATTATGAGGGCATTTACTTCAAATGAGTTTAATAAAGTTTGCAAAGATGTCCTTCAAAAAATTATTTTCTCATATACAGAATAAATTATGGATCAAAAAAGATTACTTAAAACAATCGATTCAATAGCAAGCGGTTATTTTAAAACCGATGTTGAATTATTGCAATCCGTTGTTAAAGAATTGGTGATGAGCAGCAAATTTAACGTTACCGGCGGAAGAGTATGGAAATTATCTCAATCTAAAAAAGCATACAGGTTGTTGTTTCAAACAGGTAATGTTCAAAAAATTCCAGATGATTTTTTACTGCCCCTAAAAGAGTATCCGTTATTCGATAAAATTGCAAATGATAGAACAATCCTTACTGATGAAACAAACAAAACTCTTATATCAAAAGGAATCTTTAGATATTCTGCATCCGGAGTAGGTAAAAAAATATCGCTTGGTAATAAAAAATATTATGAATATCTGCTCGCAGTAAACAGCGATAATATCGATGAGGATTTAAGATACACTCTAAATATTGTAGCTACAGTTTTAACATCCCGACTTAAAGAACGTTTTTTACTGCAAGCCCGTAAAAATCTTATTCAGGATATAGATAAAGCTAAAGAATTGCAAAGAAGCATTTTACCCGAACATGCATATAAATTTCACTTCTATGAAATATTCGGAGTAACAGTTCCCGCAGATACCGTTGCCGGTGACTTTTATGATTATTTAAAAATAGGTGAGGATGAAGAACGCCTTGGAGTTGTAGTGGGTGATGCTGCATCCAAAGGTTTAGCTGCTTCTGCCGAAGCAATGTACATATCCGGTGCAATACGTATGGCCAGTACTTTTCAGATTAAAATTACTCCTATGATGAATCGAATTAATCAGCTTGTAAATAAAATATTCAGCGATGATAAATTTTCTTCTTTATTTTATGGAGAATTATCAATTGATAAAAAAGGTCTGTTTCTGTATGCAAACGCCGGTCAGAATCCGCCCCTTTTTTATCATAAAAAGAATAAAACTTTTTCAACTCTGGATCCTACCGGTCCTTTACTTGGTCCTGCTCCTAATTCTCGATATGAAACTGACAGTATTAATTTTAAACCCGGTGATGTACTTGTAATTTATTCCGATGGTGTTGTAGATGCTGCAAATGAAAAGTACGAATTTTATGAAGAGAAACGTTTAAGAAAAATTATTCAGTCGTCACTACATCTTTCAGCTAAGGAAATTGTTCATTCAATTCTGGATGATGTTATTAAATTTGAAACTTCAGAACCCGGTTATCAGGATGATAAAACTATTGTTGTTATAAAAAGGAATGATGAATGAATCTGGAAGAAAAAATTTTTAATGCCGGAATTGTTGGGGCAGGAGGTGCCGGTTTTCCTACACATGTTAAAGCTAAATCCAAAGTAGAATACGTTCTTGTAAATGGTGCGGAATGTGAGCCACTATTACATAAAGATTATGAAATAATGGTCAATTTTGCACCGGAAATAATTAATGGTGTCGAAGCTATGGTAAAACAGACTTCGGCTAAAAAAGCTTATTTCGGAATTAAATCGAAAAATGCTAATGCAATTGAAGCTGTTGAAAAAAATCTTAATAATAGTAGAATTGAAATGTGTGAGCTGGGCGATTTTTATCCATCCGGAGATGAGTATGAACTGGTTTATGCTGCTACCAATCGTTTAATTCCCCCTCACGGGTTACCACTTGACGTAGGATGTGTTGTTAATAACGTAGAAACGTTTTACAATATTTCAAAAGCAATAGAGGATATACCACTTACTAATAAATTTGTTTGTATTGCCGGCGCCGTTAAATATCCGCAAACATTTTTCACACCAATTGGTACAAGTATCCAGGAATTAATTGAACATGCCGGTGGTGCTACAGTTAAGGACTATGGAATTTTTGTAAGCGGAATTCTAATGGGAAAATTAACTTTCGACAAATCTGAAGTAGTAACCAAAACTACTGCCGGAATAATAATTTTACCCAAAGATCATTACCTTATTATGCGTCAGGAACGACCAATGCATGACATGAACCGTATCGGAAAATCTGCATGCGATCAATGCAGCTATTGTACAGAATTCTGCCCAAGATATTTACTTGGTTATGATGTTCAACCCCATAAGGTTATGCGTTCGCTCGTCTTTACTACAACGGGTGAAGCTGTGTGGAATCAATATGCTGATCTTTGCTGCTCATGCGGATTGTGTTCTTTGTATTCATGTCCGGAAGATCTTTATCCCCGAGAAGCTTGCGACCAGGGCAAAGATTATATGAAAAAAGCCGGATTAAAGTATGAGCAGCCCAAACAGGTTAGAGTTCATCCAATAAAAGAAGGGAGGCGTGTTCCATTAAAAATGTTAATGAAGAGGATGGACATTCTAAATTATGATTCGCATACTCCATTTAATAAGAAAAGTCCGCAACCACCTCAAGTTAAAATATTACTAAAGCAGCATGTAGGTGTTCCTGCTATTCCATTAGTAAGTTTAGGTGATTCAGTTAAAGAAGGGGATTTGATTGCAGATATAGAGAAAGGTAAACTTGGTGCCAGAATTCATGCTTCGATAAGTGGAAAAATAACTCATGTTAGCAGTGAGTTTATTAGAATATCTAAGTAAATAAAATAATGTCTTTTATGAAGAAAATTTATTGAAGGAAATATTATGGAAATGAATTCACTTGGATTAATAGAATTAACAAGTATAGCTGCCGGGATGCAAGCGTGTGATATTATGTTAAAAACATCTAAAGTAGAATTGATTTTATCCCGAACAATATGTTCTGGTAAATACATGGTACTTATTGGCGGTGATGTTGCCGAAGTTCAGTCCGCCGTTGATAATGCCGCCAATCAAATTGACTTTGCTGTAATCGATACATTCGTTATCCCGAATGTACATAAAGATATTTTTCCAGCACTTTCAGGTCATTCAAATGTAAGTATGCTCGAAGCTCTTGGTATAATTGAATCATTTTCTGTTGCATCATTAATTGAAGGAGCAGATGCTGCTGTTAAAGCCGCTAATGTTAGAATTATTGAAATCCGGCTTGCAATGGCTTTGGGTGGTAAAGCATTCTGCACAATTACCGGCGAGGTTGCTGCAGTTCAGAGTGCTGTTGATTCCGGTGCTAAATTAATTGCAGACAAAGGTTTGTTGGTAAATAAAGTTGTAATACCTCAACCAAGACCGGAACTGCTTAGTGAAATGATCTGAGTTTACTTAGAAAAAGGAGTCTTATTAATTACCCTTTTAGCTAATCCGTTTAATGATTCAAATAATATTTTTTCTAAATTCATTTCAGGACTATACCTTTCTTTTACTATAGCGTTACCCGCAATAACAACTTTTGCGTTGTTATTATCATAGATAAAGTACTTATTCCTAATAACGAACTCCAGTTTATATAATTTATTCGGTTTAAGCAGTGGCTCCAGCCCAGGCAGCTTTTCGGTTGATACAACTTTTGCCGGATCTGATGAATCCATCTCCTCAAGCTCGAATCCAATTTTATAATCTTCAAAAAAAAGTACATAGTCAACCCCTTGTTGTTCAAATTTAAGGGGTGTTTTAGGGATCATTATTTCTACGTTTTCTTTTTCATTTACAACATATTCTTTTTTTTCAAATTGAGGTGGGATGGAATAAGATGATGTAGAGACACTTTTGAATTTTGAAATATTCCTTAATTCTATCGGCAAATAATCTCGCTGATATTCAAAAAACGTATTTCTTACTTTCCTAAGATTATCTAATGTAAACAATTCCAATGCTTGCGAAATATCAATTTCATTTACTTTAGTAACAATTAGTCGAGATTCAGGAGCTGCATTTTTGAAATCATCATCAATATAAAATTTTGATGGCGTGCAAGAGATAATTAACACTGAAACAGATATAACGGATAACAATAATTTTATTTTCATGATATGCCCACTTTGTTATTCCCGAATCAATCTACTAAAAATATTTAGAAAATAAAATGGTATTAATTTGTTACGACTTAATTGATCTTTTTAAGATGAATACGGTAGAAAATAAAAGGTGAAATTGTAACCCAGATAAGTACAACAATCCAGAGTCTCCCTTCAAGAATATTGTAATCGTATAATAGCTTTTCCCAAGTATGACCCATAACGAAATGACCGAATAAAAATTCAAAGATTATAGTCATTAAAAGCCACATCAATCCGATCTGTACCGACTCCTTTGACGATTTAATTCTCCATTTACCCGTAATAATCCATATATAAAGTGCAAAAAATATTATTCCTGATACTACTGAAAGTTGATGAGCCGATAAATTATCTAAGAAGGTAACATAAATTCCTTGCCTCAGTGCTCCATTAAGAATAGCAATGACAATCATGGGAAACCACAGCAGAAAATATTTAGTAAGCATAAATTACCTCGTGAAACGTTTTGTTTGTTAGTGCAATCAATAAATTTATTTAATAGCAATACATTCAATTTCTATAAGTACATCTTTTGGTAAACGGGCAACCTGAACCGTTGAACGTGCCGGTTTATGTCCTTCAAATTCTTCTTCATATAACTTATTCATTTTGCTAAAATCATTAAGGTCAACCATAAACACAGTGCATTTTACAACATTACTCATCTTTGTACCGGCTGCTTTTAATACGGCTTTAATGTTCTTAAATATTTGCTTTGTCTGACTTTCAATATCATTACCGGTAATTTGATTTGTAGAAGGATCGGCTGCAATTTGACCCGATAAAAACAGAAAACCGTTAGATTCAATGGCTTGAGAATACGGACCGATTGCCTCTGGAGCGTCATAAGTTTTTACAACTCTTATTTTGTTCTGTGCATATAAACTAATTGAGAGTACAACAATCAGTAAAAAGATTACTCTGGTTTTCATATATCACCTCAATATTATTAGCGATCGTAATAAATATTATTCAAATTCTTTTGGCACACCGCAAATAAAAACAAAAGGTTTATCAACTAATTTATTTTTATACTGATGTATTTCGTTTGGTAAAACAAGTGCAAAATCTCCTTTCTTTAACGGTTTCTCTTCACCTTTCTCATTTATTAAAACACCTTCACCTTCTATTATGTAATTCAACTGTTCATAAGTATGATGATGAAATGGAGTAAATCCATCCGGTTCAACTGTGAATACGCGAAGTGAAAAATTGGGTGTTCCATCTTTACTTGAAATTGGTATCTGCTTTAATACTTTATCTGCTCCGGGCATTGTTACCCGGTTTTTATCAACTTCCGATATGTTTATTACTTTCATAAAAAATCCTTATTAATTTTACTTTCAAAATAACATAAAAGAGAAGTTTCTTCAATAAAACTATTTTTATTTTTAGAGTGTTAATAAATATAATATGGAGTAGAAATGGAAAATCTAAGGACAAGATACGGAAACTGGGCGCTTATTACTGGCGCTTCTTCTGGTATAGGTGAAGAATTTGCAAGAGTATTTGCAATGCAAGGAATTAATTTGGTATTAGTTGCACGAAGGAAAGAGCGTCTTAACAAAATTGCCGAAGAATTAATTATTAATCATAAGATCGAAGTAATTGTTTCCAGTGCAGATTTATCTAAAGAAAACTTTTTAGATAGTATTCTAAGGGACATTAACGGTAAAGAGATAACTATTCTAATTAATAATGCCGGAATAGGGAAGCCGGGTGAATTTAAAGATACAGATATTAACTACGATTCTGATATGATTAAATTAAACTGTCTTGCACCGGTTGTTCTAACTGAACATTTCTTAAAAACGATGATAAAAAAAAGAAAAGGTGCAATTATTTTTCTGGGAAGTGTGGTAGCATATCAACCTACACCCGTTATGGCTTCTTATGCTGCTACAAAAGCATTTAATTTATCGTTTGGTAATGCCCTCTGGTACGAGTTAAAAAAATATGGAATTGATGTGCTAACTGTTAATCCGGGTAATACCGCAACAGAATTTAATCGTATGGTTCTTAACGATAAAAGTATTCTAACTAGAACTGCCCGGCAAGTAGTAAATAGTTCATTAAAATCACTTGGTAAAAAACCAAATGTTGTTGATGGATTCTTTAATAAATTGATTACAGCTTTTTCCAAATTTGGAAGCGTTAGAACTATTGTTACCGTAACCGGATTAATAATGAATAATTTATATAAGAAAAATTATCCATCTAAATAGATCAGTCAAATTGCACAATAACGAAAATGTTAACTAGAAGTCCTTGTTAATTGAATGGCGTGCAATATTCAACGAAATATAGATTGCAATTACAGAAACTAATGTAATAGGCAAAAGAGGGTAGAGAAAGTTGGATAAATCGTAAGGTTTCTTAATCATAATCGCTAAGAAGTAATTACTCATCGGTTTGAAAATTAGAAGTATTATAAAAAACATGTAGACAATATTCATCAGGAAAGTTATTGATGCACCCTGAGATGATGCAAGTCTTATGGCGTTTTTTTCTTTAAAGTTTGCAAAAAGTCCACCCATACCAAAGTTTATACTGATAATTGTTGCTGTTGCTACAAAGCTTATTATAAATGCCATTAGTTTAATTTGTATTGCAAACCTGTAGTTGGTAAAATAACTTAGGACAAGACTTATAACCAGTATGAAAATACCAAATAAGTTAATTCTGCTATTTATTATCGATGTATGATCGACAGGAGCCGATTTTAATTTCCAGAATGTTTCTCCTTCAAGGCTGATCAATGGAAAAATAAACCTTAAGGATAAAGTAGAAATCAACAATAGATTGAACAGGAATACTGATAGATATATTCCGGTTTGTAAGTAAAAATTTCCCAAACCGACGTATTTAATTCCTTTCACGCTCAACAGAAAAATAAATATCAGGAATAAAAGAACTATTAAATGTATCCACTGACTGGGTTCTCTAAAGAAATTTAGAAAATCTCTCTTTATTAAAGATTCGGTTAACGGTTTAAAACTGGATTTTTTCTCAAAACCGAAAAGGGGTTGTTTCTGCTTTTTATTCGAAAAGTGTTCTGTGGTAAGTGTTAGATTCATTAACCAGGTAGAGAAATACCACTTTCTCCCAAGATAAATAGCTAAGGTAAAAAGAATTAATGATACACCTATTTGTAGAAATGTTAGTGGCATTGCATAAAAAATTATATCGTTGGAGATCCAGTAAGCCGATTCAGATAGCCAGCTATTTGGTAAATATTTAATAAATGCCGGGATCAATTCGCTAAAGTATAAATCCTTATTAACAAACGGATAGTGTCTCAAAACAGAATTGGCAAGTTCTAACGGTGAATTAATCTTGAAGAAAAACAGAATGAAGACTAAGTATAGACTCGCAAATCCGTAAATAACTTTTCTGGGATTAATTTTTGATGCCAGTTTAATTAGCAGCATCAATATTATTACGCCAAGCGAACCGGCACTTAACATAAAGGGGATGAAGTTCCCAACAAAAAGAAGAACAAGCGAACTGAATTTAATATTGAAGTAAGAGACATAACCGGCGAGGACAGAAAGAAGTATCAATAGTAATGTGGAAGAACTATAGAAAAAATTATCTAGAAATTTCAGGATAAATATTTTATATGGAATTACAGGTTTTGTGAACAGGTAATTAACTTCGTTTGACTTATAGAGTGTTGAATATGATACAATTATATTACCGATATTAACCGAAACAAAAAATATGAAGAGGGTTATCGACATGAATTCGTGAAGTAAGAATAAT
>JAGVBL010000316.1 GCA_020059785.1 Ignavibacteriales bacterium
CTTTTATTTGTTGAGTAATTTTTCACAAAAAGGAAATTGCATTATGAAAGCTAAATTACTCATGCTCTTGATCTTGCTCTTAATCTTCTTTGTAACTGAATCGTTATCCCAAAATCCGAATTATTCATATCCCTTCGGCTACACAAAAACCGCGTTTGTTTCTCGTGTAATCGATGGAGATACATTCGTTCTTTCTGATTCCCAACGTGTAAGAATGCTTGGTGTCGATTGCCCGGAGATTGCCAGACAGAATAAACTTGCAGAATCATTCTCAAAAGAAGCATCTGAAAAAACTAAATCACTAATCGAGCACAAAACTGTTAAACTTACTTTCGATGGGAAGGCATTCGATATTTTCGGAAGGTTACTCGCTTATGTTTGGTTGTCAGATTCTAAAGGAAAAGATTCCGTATTCGTGCAAGCAGAACTTTTGAAAAATGGATTCGCTCGAATAAGTTATTACACAAAAGAAAAACGATATTACAGTTTATTCTACAATCTCAGAAATACAGCGCGGAAAAAGAAACTTGGCATTTGGTCTAATGAATAATTCTCAATTCAATATTGCCAAACTCTTATCTAATCCTTTTATCAGAGAATTCCAATCTTACGGGTTAATTAATGAATTAGTCCTTCGAAATCTACAAATCAAATCCGAATACCTTGAATTGCGTAAGACTCACAGTCAAATCGAATCAATCTTCCAGCTTTCAGAAAAATATCATCGTTCATATGATGCAATTAATACGATTTTGTTCCGCAAGCGGAAGACGAAACCGATCTCCATTTTCTAGAAATTCTACATTATACATTCTTCATTTTTCACTGTTTTTCTTTCCCTCATCCAACCAGCCCCTACCAAGCCTGTAACAAGCCACTGCCAAGCCATAGCAACCGCTCAAACCAGCTTTCCTATATTTTCCTTTTCTCTTAAGAATTCATGATTATTTTCCCGAGCGAAGCCGAGCACCTGCACTGAGCTTGTCGAAGTACCTGCACTGAGCTTGTCGAAGTACCTGCACTGAGCTTGTCGAAGTACCTGCACTGAGCTTGTCGAAGTACCTGCGCTGAGCTTGTCGAAGTACCTGCGCTGAGTTTATCGAAGCGCACTTTCAAAATATTACAGTGAACAACACAACCCTATATGATATTCTTGCCATCGAAAAATAGAGTGCCTTGAATTTTTCATTCTACATTCTGCACTCTACATTCTAAATTTATTAAGGAGGTAACACCATGGCAATCGTAAATGGAAATGTCATCGGAAATTTATCCGGGAAGCTTGGCAACCTTTCCGCGAGAACGGTTGATGGTCGCACGGTATTAGCTGCTCGTCCATCCAGTTTTAATGCAAGCCAAGATCCTGCAGTCCTGGAGGTTCGAAAGAAATTCTCAGTTACTGCAAAATTTGCAAGTGCGGTTCTTGCTCTTACTTCTCTCATTTCAATCTGGAAGAAAGTTAATAATGTAGCCGGTTCAGTATTTAACGAAATCTTTCAAAGCAACTTCGCTTACTCTTCATCTGAGAAACCTACCGAACAAAACATTCTCACTCCGGAAGGTTTCCCTTTGCAGATCACAACTGCTGCAGTAGATGCAGACAAAATCACAGCTTCACTCCCGGCGCTCAATACCGCATCTGTATTCGGTGTTGATGAAGTTAATCTTTCCGCAAATGCTGTTGTCTGTTATTATGATCCATTAAATGAAGCCGACGAGCCATTTAAGAATATTTCACTTTCCAAAGAAGTTGCAGCATATAACTTCGCTCAGTCATACGATTTAGATATCGATCTGAACGCAACTCAAAAAAATACTGCTGCAAAGTATCAGCACAATATTCTTTATGTGTGTGTCGTAACAAAAACTGCTGAAGGTAAAGTTGTTCAGAACTCCTCAACTTTCACCAAACTTTCTTAGTCTTAGCATTGATGGGTTGCTTGAATTAGGCAACCCATTTTTATATTAACGTACTGCACATTCCAGAGGGCTTGCCCGGCGCCTTTTGACGGGGCTCAGTCACGGGTTTTGAGAGTGTCACGCTTTTTGTATAGAACGCAATAATTTTTTCTTAACGCCTCAACAAAAAATAATCGTTTCACTGCTTATTGTTCGTTCAACTCATTGATTTCGTTTCACTCACAAAAAGCAAAACGTTCCACATTTCTTGTTTCGGCTAAAAAAATTATTCCACAATCACCAAAAATCCCGCCACAGCCAAAACCCGCGCCTTCGCCACCCAGATTCTTCAACCATTCTAATGATTTCTTCAAATAGAAGTAAATCTGTTTTGCCCGCCGGCAAACAAGCTTAGTATTATTCGAATCTTAGTATTTAATCGGGGCAAGGGTATATGAAACTCTCCCGAAAATTCTATTAAGTATTTCATAGTTATTCGGTTTTCGCCCTTGCCTTGAATTATCATCTTTTCTTGCACCAACATGGTAACAAGTCATTTTTTCGCAAAAGATCGCCTAAGCGGGCAAAATATGTTTTTTAACGGCGTAAAAGGTCGGGTCATGGTATCTGTAATAGTTCACTACTCTAAACGGCACAAAGGTTTTCTAATTCGGCTAATTCAATCAAATAAAAATTTCTTTGTAAATGTTTTTACCGGCAAGGGTGCGCTTCATTCTTACAGTTTCACTTCACATGCAACCGCTTACACTTTCTTAAATGCTTTTATCAAATCAATCCCGCCAAACAACCGGCGGGCAAGTAAAAAATCTTAAAGGAATTAAAGCCATGTTATCACATGAACAAACATGTCCTGAGCGAAGTCGAAGGAAACAACAGTTGAGACAAGACCTGCCTCGACTTGCGTCGGGCAAGGCGGGGAAAAAAAGAAAAAATCATCCGCATTAGAAAAACACTTTCTGAAATGACAGAAGAACAACGCCAAGCCGCAGCCGATAAATTCGGCATCGTTACAGTTGAAGGGCATTTATTAACACCTCACAATCAATGCTTTTTAGTCGCTCAATCAGAAATAAACTTTTCAATTATCGGTGGGTTTCAACAATGGAAGAAAGCTGGAAGAATTGTTCGTAAGGGTGAGCACGGCTTTTTGCCGAAGGCATGGATTCCCATAATCTTTGTTCCTTCTAAAGCCAAGCAAGAAGATAATTCAGAAATGATTTCTGATGAGGAAGATATTAACTTTTTTACTGCAACGGTTTTTGATATTTCTCAAACGGAAGTTATCGCAAAATCGGAAGCTGCATAGCTTCCGGTTATTTCCCTTATTAGACTATTTCAGTATATTGAAAATGAAAAAAGTTCGATGCAGATTCGAACTCATAATTTGTTCATATTAAATTTTGTTCGGTAGGATAAAGGACACAGACTCAAAAAGTCCCTACTCAGTCCCTACTTTAAAACCGAAGATCATAGGGAATCCTTTGAGTGTGCAAAACAAAAAAAGCCCGAATACATTTTATATTCGAGCTTTTAGTTGTACACCCGTAGGGATTCGAACCCCAAACCTTCTGATCCGTAGTCAGATGCTCTATCCAATTGAGCTACGGGTGCAAATGAAACTATTTTAAGAACTTTTCCTGATCTCCCGCAAAACGGGATAAACTCCGTCAGATGCTCTATCCGAGCCTGTCCCGATGAATATCGGGATGAGCTACGGGTGCAAATAAAAATTTTTTACGTCACAAATATATGATTTCGTCGTTTATTAAACAAAGATTTGGAAAATCGGTCTTGCAAATCCTTATAAAATTTTGGAAATTAGCAATGCAAATTATCAGATTGTTTTAATGGAATTTATAATTCAAATCAAAACATTGGATTTCGATATCGAGCCAAATCTACTTCTTTTACGTCCCTGTCCGGATCACTAATTTTTTATTCTCACTCTACTTCTTTATTTTTTATATAAACATATAGGAGATACTATGTGCGGCATAGTAGGTTATATAGGAGAAAAAAACTGCGTTCCAATCCTTATAGAAGGATTAAAACGGCTCGAATACCGCGGATATGATTCCGCCGGTGTAGGAATTATCAATACAACCGAATGTAAAGTATTAAAAACAAAAGGCAAGGTTGCTGAATTAGAGAAACTTGTTCATACTGAAAATCTGAAATCCAATTTAGGAATTGGGCATACAAGATGGGCAACACACGGCGAACCGAGCATGGTAAATGCTCACCCTCATATGAACGAGGAAAAAACTTTATTCCTTATTCACAATGGGATTATCGAAAACTATGTTTCATTAAAAAACGGATTAATTGAAGAAGGTTATAAATTTGTTAGCGAAACCGATACAGAAGTATTAGCTCACCTAATTGACCACTATCTTAAAATAAAAAACGATCTATTCCAGGCTGTAAGATATGCTTTAAACGAAGTTGAAGGGACTTATGGAATAGCTGTTATTTATAAAAATGAACCGAATAAAATTGTCGTTGCAAAAAAAGGATCTCCTCTTGTAATAGGCATTGGCAAAAACGAAAATTTCATTGCATCGGATGTAAATGCTTTAATCGCTCACACTAGTCAGGTTGTTTACCTTGAGGACGGAGAAATAGCAGAAGTATTTAAAGATCATTTTCAGGCGAAGACAATTCTTGATGTAAATATTAAAAAAGAAATTCATGAAGTTGATGTAAGTATCGATGAACTTTCCAAAGGCGGTTATGCACATTACATGCTTAAAGAAATTATGGAACAACCGGAATCTCTTTACAATTCAATGAGAGGAAGACTTGTTTCTAAAGAAGGAACTTCAAAATTAGGCGGATTACAAGGTTACGAAGATAGAATTGCGAACTCGGATCGTATTATTATCTCTGCTTGCGGAACTTCCTGGCATGCAGCATTAGTCGGTGAGTATATGATGGAGCAATACACTGGTATTCCTGTAGAAGTTGAATATGCATCTGAATTCCGATACCGTCACCCGGTTATAACTCCCAGGGATACAGTAATTTTTATTTCGCAAAGCGGCGAAACTGCAGATACACTTGCAGCATTAAAGGAAGCTAAAAAGAAAGGCGCTCTTTGTCTTGGGATCTGCAACGTCGTTGGCAGTTCGATTGCAAGAGAAAGCGAAGCCGGTGTTTATATTCACGCCGGACCAGAAATTGGTGTTGCTTCAACAAAAGCATTTACTTCTCAATTACTTGTTCTCTCTTTAATCACACTTCTAATAGCACGTAGAAAGAATCTTAATCAACCTGAAGGACACGAGATTATTCAAGAGATGCAGAATTTAACCAGGATGGTTGAACAAATATTAAAGCAAAATGAACTGATAGAAAAAATAGCCGATAAATACATTGACTGTAGAAACTTTCTATACCTTGGAAGAGGTTACCACTTTCCGGTAGCCTTGGAA
>JAGVBL010000132.1 GCA_020059785.1 Ignavibacteriales bacterium
ATCTATACCTAAACTACCTCTCTTTCAAGTTAGCATAAGTGGAATTGATAGAAAAATAATTTCTGTAATTACTCATAACGTAATGCTTCAATAGGATCAAGATTAGCTGCTTTATAAGCCGGATACACACCAAAAACAATTCCAACAAACGATGTAACTAATAAACCTATCAAAATCCATTCAATTGGAATAACAACCGAGACACCTAAAGTAACAGCAACAAGATTTCCGCCGAGAACACCTAAAAATATTCCAATTAATCCGCCGAACCAGCTTAATGCAACAGCTTCAATAATAAACTGTGCCAAGATATTCTGTCTTTTAGCACCGATAGCTTTTCTTACTCCAATTTCCTTAGTTCTTTCAGTTACACTTACAAGCATAATATTCATTATACCAATACCGGCAGCAAGAAGTGCAATAAACGCAACCACTCCGGCACCAAGCTTAAAATATTTTGTTATGTCGTTAAATTGTTCAATCAATTGTTCATTGGTTATAATTTCAAAATCATTTTCCTGCCCAGCTTCAACTTTCCTAATTTTTCTTAATGCACCAATTACTTCATCCATAGTATCATTAATCAATTGTTTATCTTTGGACATAATAAAGAAGACGGCACTCCGGTCGCTTCCAAAATGTTTTTCGAAAACCGACAATGGAACACAAATAAAATTATCCTGGGATTGACCAAGCACACTACCTCTTTTTGCAAATACACCAATTATCTCGTAACTGAACTGATTAATTCTAATCGTCCGTCCTAATGGGTCAATTCCTTTAAATAATTTATCTACAACATCGGTACCAACAACAGCAACAGGTTTAGAAAAATCATTATCGGATTTAGAGAAATTTCTTCCTTCTCCAATCTTTAAATCGAGTGCAATAAAGTAATCGAAATTAACTCCGGCAACAGTAACATTCGGATTTGTTTTTTCATTTCCATATCTGATAGTTTTACCACCGGTTTGGAGACCAATTCCAACAGCTACAGGAAGTGAAGTCATTTCGCGGAGCTTTTCACCTTCTTTAACTTCAAGATCTTTTCTATTCCTAAATTCACGCGGACGATGAGGTCCTCCCATCTGTATTGCCGGCCATTTCTGAACAATAAAATTATTAGAGCCAAGACTGTTAAATGTATTTTCTACACTTTGCTGTATTGCACTTATAGACGTCATTACAATTATTATTGAGAATAATCCAACGGCAATTCCAAGCAGAGTAAGTATAGAACGGAGTTTGCTACCGCGGATTGAATTAAATGCAAGCTTTATACTTTCGAAAAAAAGCATTACTCATACCTCAATGAATCAACCGGGTTTAAACGGGATGCTTTCCATGCCGGTAAAAATCCGGATATTAATCCTACTACAATTGAAATTATTAATGCTAATCCTACAATAGGTAAAGGCATTGATGTAGGTAGAAATTGATTTATTATTAAGCTAAGCGGAAATGAAATCATCAAACCTATTATTCCGCCAATTAAACAGATTAAAGCAGATTCAGTTAAGAACTGCAAAAGAATAGACCACGTTCTTGCACCAATGGCTTTGCGGATTCCAATTTCTTTTGTTCTTTCTGTTACAGATACAAACATTATGTTCATTATACCGATAGCACCGACAAATAACGATAGAGTCGTAATAACAATTCCGGCAAGGGCTATTATACCAACGGTTTGATCATACATCTGTTTAAATGCTTCCTGTTGATTTATTGCAAAGTCATCCGGTTTACCGTGAGGGACTTTCCTTATAATTCTCATAGCAGCAGTAATTTCTTCGCGTGCATCATCTAATTTTGCCGTATCACCAACTTTAACATCAATTCTAAGTCTGCCCCGGGATTCACCGGCTAACACCTCAAATGCTCTTAGCGGCATTATAATATTTCCATCCATACTAAAGGAACCCAAAAATCCGCTCCCTTGCTTCGTCATAACACCAAGAACTTTGAAAGGTACATTATTTATTTTAATCTCTTTGTTAATAGGACTTTCTCTTGGAAACAACTCTTTAACAATATCCTGACCAATAATACATACTTTTCTTGCAGCTTTAACATCCATTTCGGACATGAATCGGCCTTCTTCAAGTTCAATCTGACTTGTTTTCTGGAATTCTTCGGTAGTGCCATATATGATAGAAGAGATAACAGATTTTTCTTCGCGTTTAACATTCATACCAAAAGTGGATTTAGTTGGAGCGATTGCTTCATAAATAGTAAGTGCTTCTTTCAACTTTTCATATTGATCCATAGTTATGTCTTTACGGTTCCTGTATTGACTCCAGTCCCCCATTGCAAACCATGGGGTTTTGCTTACATACAGAACATCACTTCCAAGTGAAGAGATTGAACTTAAGAATGCATCTCTAAGACCAACAATAGCAGTTGACATAGTGGTAACAGCAACAATTCCTATAATAATCCCTAAAGTTGTAAGAGCTGAGCGCATTTTATTTGTTCTAATTGCTCTTGATGCGATTGCAAAGATTTCTAAAAATTCGATAAAGAATAGTTTCATCAATTAACGTTTTTTTTGAATTGAAATATATTCCGGTCAGAGTTAATAATAAAGAGAGAAATGGGTTATTATTATAAATAAATACGAAAGTTAAAATGAGGAAGATTACCTCAATAATGATCAAGATCATGAGCATGAGCATGAGCATGATCAAGAGCATGAGCATGATCAAGAGCATGAGCATGATCTTGATCAGGAGAAGGTTATAGAGAAATAACTAATAGGATTGTTATTCGTATCTAAGAGCTTCGATAGGATCGAGGTTAGCTGCCTTGTATGCAGGATAAGTACCGAACGTTACTCCTATCAAAACGCAAAGGAAAACACCGATTAAAACCCAGTCAATTGGAATTACTGCATTTGCATTTAAGAATGAACCAGCCAAATTACCAACTAATACACCAAGGAATATTCCTGCTATTCCTCCAATAAGACAGAGTGTAATTGCTTCAACAATAAATTGGACAAGTACATTTACTTTTTTAGCACCAATTGCTTTTCTAATCCCTATTTCCCGTGTTCGTTCTGTTACTGAGACGAGCATTATATTCATGATGCCAACACCGGCTGCCAATAGTGCTATTGCAGCTACTACAATTGATCCAATCCTTACTCCTGATGTAATATCATTTATTCTTGTAAGAATACTTTCGTTCGAAAAAATGTCAAAATTATTTTCCTCACCCGGTCCAAGTTTTCTAATTGTTCTGAAATATCCTTCCGCAATTTGCATTAACTCGGTATACGTTTCTTTATCGTGAGACATAACCGTAATATTAATTGAACGTGATCTTTTTCCATACATAGATTGAAATGCTGTTAATGGTATTAATGCAAAGTTATCCTGACTCTGACCGAATATATCTCCCTGAGATTCAAGAATACCTATTACGCGTAATTTATAACCATCAACAGTAACTTCCTGATTTAGTGCGCTGTAATTGGGAAAGAGTTTTTTTGCTACATCGGGACCAAGTATAATTACTTTAGAATAGCTTTGAATATCCTTTTCATTAAATGCTCTGCCGTCTTCAACAGTCCATTTGTTATTTGGGAATGCATCCGGGGTGCAACCGGAAACCTGAACATTAGGATTAGTCTCTCTATTTCCCGCTTTAATTACCCTACCGAATGACCATTGTTCAGCACCAACAGATTTTGCTTCAACAAGCTTTTCTTTAAGGAGATAAAACTCTTCAAGAATAATATCAGGACGGTTTCTGAATTTAGCAGCTTCTCCCGGTCCACCGGATTGAATTGCCGGCCATTTCTGTATCTGGAATGTATTCTGTCCTAACTGAGAGACACCTTTTTCAATTGTTGTTTGAAGCATTTCTATAACAGTGCTGATTGCTATAATTGAAAATATGCCAACAATAATCCCAACTATCGTTAATGTGGATCTTAACTTGTTAGAACGAAGTGACCCAAATGCTACTTTAATAATTTCTATTATATGCATTATTCATACCTCAATGCTTCTACAGGATCTAATTTAGCCGCAGAATATGCCGGCGCAAATCCCGAAATAACACCGGTAATTAATGAAATTAAAATTGCAAGCACAACGGTCTCTGCTTGAACTGAAGTCGGTAAAAATTGATTAACTATCATACTTAGAATTATAGCAAGCAATAAACCTACAAGACCGCCCAAAAGACAAATGATTGCAGACTCCGTTAAAAATTGTCCTAAGATTGTTCTTCTCTTTGCACCAATTGCTTTACGAATACCAATTTCCTTTGTTCTCTCTTTAACAGAAACAAACATAATATTCATAATTCCAACAGCACCAACAAACAAAGACAATCCTGTTATAAATAATCCGGCTATTTGAATAACTCCCACAGTTGAGTTAATTGTGTTGAGTAAACCTTCCTGTTGATTTATCGAAAAGTCGTTGGCTTCGTTATATTTTAATCCGCGTATTTTTCTCATAATACCGATTGCTTCTTCTTTAGTTTCTTCAACCATCTGGCTATTTTTTGCTTTGACATTGATGGTTACGCTTCGGAAAAATTCACTCTGAAAATATTTGAAAATGTTTGTAATGGGCATAAATATTTGTTTATCAGGATTAAAATTACCCATTACCCAACTACCCTGTTCGGAAAGGACGCCAATCACTTTGAATTTTTGTCCGCGTATTTTGACATCCTGATTTAAGGCATTACCACGAGGGAATAAGTTCTTTGCAACATCAAATCCCAGGACGCAAACCTGTCTGCCACCATTACTTTCAAGTTCATTAAAGAAACGTCCTTCATTAAAAGTAAGGTTAGTAGTATTTATATATTCGTGGTTTGTTCCTTGAATTAAAATTGATTCAACATTCCGCTCTTTATATTTAACAGTTTGATTGGACCAGACTGTTGGAGCTACAGCTAAAGGAAGTTTTGCTAGCTCTTTATATTTCTCATAATCATCAAGACGTAAATTTTTCCTGTTTCGTAATTCCCAGAAAGGGATATCGTTATTAAACCATTCCCATTTATCGATGTAAAGATTATCCGATCCTAAAGATGAAACACCGGTTTGAAACGCATTATCAATTCCTTTAATTGCGGTTGACATTAGAACAACAGATGTAATGCCAATTACAATACCGAGAGTAGTAAGAATTGCTCTAACCTTATTAGCTCTAATAGCTCTCAAAGAAATTAACAATCCTTCTTTTAATTCAAATAAAAAATTTGTCATCGGTATTTCCCATAATAATTATTTGTCTACCAGAAATTGATAAACTAAAAATATTTTTTTCTATTCTTTAGATGCACCGTTTTTCGTCGGAATATATCTTTTCTCAACTATCTCATCCTTTTCTATTAATCCATCGCGCAACCTAATTATTCTTGCAGCATGTTCGGCAATGTATTCTTCGTGTGTAACAAGAATAATAGTATTCCCATGATCGGAGATTTCGCTGAAGAGAGCCATAATGTCTTCGCCGGTTTTTGTATCGAGATTACCTGTAGGTTCATCTGCAAGAATGATTGAAGGATTAGTTACAAGTGCTCTTGCAATTGCAACTCTCTGCCGTTGTCCGCCGGATAATTCATTCGGTTTG
>JAGVBL010000065.1 GCA_020059785.1 Ignavibacteriales bacterium
ACAAAGAGAGAATCGAGATCCAGCAATTGACGGAGTAATTCTTTTGTGATAACAGCATTCTGAGTGTATTTGATTTTATCGAGAATAGCCGGATGAACTTTAAGTGCGTTATACGAAGCTGCACCCATTACGCATACATTGGGGCGTTTAGCGATTTTACTGCGAATTGCTTCTTTGGCAGTTTCAAAAACAGCGACCGGATTGCTGGTAGGATTAGAAAACTTATCGGCAGAACTCAATGTAACTTTATTACCGAATGGATAAGTGCTGAGATTCTGAACCAGGTCGGCAATCATTTTTTCCAGACGAAGAGAGATTCCATCGGTAACGACTTGAGTTGCATGAAGGCGCAGATTAGCAATATCTTCTTCGATCTCGCGGTAGTCGAGCGGATATTCAAGATCATGTTCTGCAAGGACATAATCGATTGATGTATGAATATCTGGACTGATGCGGTTTGATTTAGCACGAATAGCTCTTTCTGTATTATAGACCTTGAAAGATTCCTTAGTGAACTGGGGAATTTTACCGCCTTCTTTAGTAACCGGAACTATGGGAGCGAGATTAAGTCCGATGTGTTCAGCGTTAGAATAACCGCGTGCGATACTAGTAAGAACAGGGTCAACAACTCTTCTTAGTGATTGAGTACCCATGATATATATACTCCTTAAATATTACTTGAAAGTTTTAAGACAGCATCTTTATATGAAATATTTTCCGTTTTCATAAGAGCAATGGCTTTCTTATGAAGCGAAAGCTGTGATTCATCTATTTCAACATTTTCAAAAGAATCATCTGCGATTGAGGAGGTATCAAGTTCAGGTTTTTTAGCAACTGTAGAGAAAAGATCCATATCAGGAATTGAAGAAAGAAGATTCTTAAGAGAATTAAGTAATTGTTCTTCATGAGATTTTGCAGAAGAATGGAATAATGGAATATTGGAAAGTGTATGAATGAGATCTAAGAAAGCCAAATTAAATGCCGGAGTAAAACTACCTTCATTGAATTTGTTATTGAGGAGTTCAGAAAAATTAAAATCAGAATTAAGAGAAAAATAGAAAGGTTGGGGATTATTAATTTTATCTAATAATTCTTTATTAGATAAAATTTCTTTCTGTTCATCTGATATTGCAATGAAAGAATTAAATTCATTAATAGCTGACTGAAGAGAATCGAGTGAATTGGAAAGCTGAGTAAGTTTATTATCAATATTTGTCGGTGCAGAATTTTCATGACCAGAAAAAGAATAATCATCGGAAACAATTGAATCAAAATTATCCGGATCAATAATTTGAGAGCTGAGTGCAACAAACTTTTTGACAGGATAATTATCGATAACATCGTCTGTAAAACCATAGTTAAGACATTCATCGGAATTTAGGAAAGTATTTTTGTTGCAGAAATCTTTTAGTTCTTCTTCAGACAAACCTGTTTTAGATTTATAAAGATCGATGATAGTCTGAGTAAACTTTTTAAGATCATCTGAAGCAGATTCCATATCGTTATGATCACCGACAGCGAGAGACCAGGGATTATGAATGAAGAGGTAAGAATTTTTATAGACTGATACTTTACTGCCGGCAAGAGCGATAATAGAAGCTGCAGAAGCAGCCACGCCATCGACAACAGTGTGGACATTTCCGAAATCTCTAAGCTGATTAAAAATAGAAAATCCTTCGAAGAGAGAACCGCCGGCTGAATTGATACGGACTTCTATTTCGGTAATATTTTTTTCTTTGAAATCGGAAAGGATTGATAGAATTTTTTTGGACGATATACCGAACGAAGAGATGGAGTCGAAGATATTAATTATGCCAAGTTTCATTGTTATGCTCCTTGAAATGTCTTTATGTATGAGTGAAGTAAGCAGGTTGGAAAAAGTAAGAAGACATTAGATTCAAAAAGTAAATACACTTCTTTAGTCTCATCAATAAGGCGGCGGACAAGCTTAAAAGAAAAGAAGCTCTGATGAAAGAATCGCGGTAAAATCAAGATCATAGATGTAAATAAGTTTAATGTTCTTTTCTTAACGTAAGAAAAGAACCAAAAGAAACAGCACTGAAAAAGAATTGCTAAAACTTCACTTCGCTCAACTAAGAGAAAAAAACTCCCCCGCTTTTGATAAGAATTTATGGATTGCGGGGTCAGACAGATTTTCTCTTTTGTCCCGTAAATAATCGGGCCAAACGTTTCGCTCCGTTCAGTTTTTATACGCAATTCTTTTAAGGTGCGAACTGAGTTATCGATGAATTCTTCAGACAAAAATTTTCGCTTATCATTTAGCTCATCAAATTTCTTAACGAGATTTTTTTTATGTCGGAGAGCAAAATTCAAAATTGAGAATAGTAATGTAATCATAGTTATCATATTCAATTGTTGTGCAATTAATAAATAATTGACATTTACTTGACATATATTAACAATTATTGACATTATTTGCAAATAAAATGTTAAATTAGTGTCAAGTATTTGCAAAATTGACAAAAATGAGCTCGAAAACAGGTTTATCGGAAAAGCATCGGTTATTCTTGAACGAATACTTGAAGGATTTGAATGGTAAGCAAGCAGCAATACGCGCCGGTTACTCGGTGAAATCAGCAAAAGTAACAGCATCGAGAATGCTAACCAATGATAACCTACGGAGTGAATTATCAAAAAGGTTAAAGGAGATTTATGACAATTATAAAAATGATCAGGAAAAAATAATACGGGAATTGGCAGTGGTCGGATTTTCCCGGATAACAGATTACATGACAATTCTGAAAGAAGGAATGACAATAAAAGATTCAGATGAAATACCGGAAGAATTAATAGGTGCTCTTTCAGAAATAACAATTGCAGAAAGAAAGGACGGAAAACGAAAGACGATAAAGCTGCATAATAAGATTGAGGCGCTTAAGCTGCTGGGTAATTATCATAGATTGTTTGATGAGAATTTTAATAAACCGGTTGAGGTTAATGTGCGGGTGAAGAGGGTTAAAGAGTTTTAATTAATGAATTAATTATAAAGTACAAAAACGAGAATGAGAAAGAAATTGCATTGAGCAAAATTTATGTGACAAAAATTTCTTTTTACTTTTCTCCCCGCTGTTATGAACGGGGCAGGCTTGATAGAAAAGTAACAAAAGATCAAGACTGCAAAAAAATTACTGAAATTTGATTCGCTGCATTGCAGAAATTGAACTCCGATTCCGCATGATTTAATAGAATAGTTTGCGGAATCCTCAGACAACAATTTCTGCTAATCATTACGCTCATCAAATTTTTAACCCCTCCAAAAAGAAGGCGGGCAAGCACAATTTTTTTGAGGTCGTTTAATGATTTTTATGATACAGCACTGATTTTGGAAAAATTAATTGCATGGATAAGAGAAGTATAAATATTGATTTGGGATTTCATGATAAACAGTTAGAGATTTTCTATGGAAGTGATGCGAGGATTAAAGTGATTGCGAAAGGAAGAAGATTCGGATTGACTGCCGGAATGGCAAGATTTCTTATCGATGAAATGATAAGCAATAAAATAGGTGC
>JAGVBL010000407.1 GCA_020059785.1 Ignavibacteriales bacterium
ATAGAAAATATGATAAAGCCGTTAGAGAGTTAAGAAACGAAGTCCTCGAAAGCTAATTCTTAAATTCTAAGAACTTTTTCAACTGAATCAGGAGATTATCATTGGAAACAATTCAAACTACACTCGGTAATGTTAACATTGCCTCTATTATTATTTTCTTTTCATTTGTTGCAGTTACATTAGGAATAACATATTGGGCTGCAAAGAAAACTAAAACTACTTCAGAATTTTACGCAGCCGACCGTAGCATTTCTGGTTTTCAGAATGGTTTGGCTCTGTCTGGCGATTACATGAGCGCTGCTTCATTTCTTGGTATCGCCGGAATGGTTTCTCTCAAAGGTTACGATGGATTAATCTATTCTATCGGTTTCCTTGTCGGCTGGCCACTTGTTATGTTCTTAATTGCTGAACCCCTTAGAAACCTGGGTAAGTTCACTTTTGCCGATGTTGTTGCTTACAGGTTAAAACAAAAACCGGTTAGAATAGCCTCATCGGTGGGCTCATTAATGACAATTGTATTTTATCTTATCGCTCAAATGGTCGGTGCCGGTTCGCTTGTAAATATATTGTTCGGATTCCCTTATGAAATTGCAATTGTAATAGTAGGTCTTGTTATGATTGCTTATGTATTATTCGGTGGAATGCTTGCTACTACCTGGGTTCAAATTATAAAAGCTGTGCTTCTATTAAGCGGTGCTACTTTTCTTGTGATTATGACTCTTGCACAGTTCGGTATGAATCCAATTACATTGTTTGAACAGGCAGCAAAAAAATACGGCGATGCAGTTCTTTCACCCGGTGGATTTGTAACTAATCCATGGGATGCAATTTCCCTAGGTATTGCACTGATTTTAGGTACTGCCGGTCTACCTCACATACTTATGAGATTTTTTACCGTGCCGGATGCTAAACAAGCCAGAAAATCAGTCTTTGTTGCAACCGGGTTTATCGGGTATTTCTATATTCTAACTTTTTTTATCGGATTCGGCGCTATGGTACTAGTTGGACAGGATGTAATTTCAAGTTTTGATAAAGGTGGTAATATGGCTGCACTTCTCCTAGCTGAATCTGTAGGAGGTCAGTTCTTTCTCGGATTTATTGCTGCAGTTGCTTTTGCAACAATTCTTGCTGTAGTTGCAGGTCTTACGCTTTCAGGTGCTTCAACTTTATCTCATGACCTTTATGTAAATGTAATTAAAAAAGGAAAGACTGATGAAGCCGGTGAAGTTAAAGTTGCTAGAATTGCTACTCTAATTATTGGTGCTCTTGCTATTTTCTTAGGACTAGTTTTCAAAGGTCAGAATGTTGCTTTTATGGTTGGACTTGCTTTCGCTATAGCAGCAAGTGCTAATTTCCCTTCACTGCTCCTTTCAATTATCTGGAAGAAATTTACCACTAAAGGAGCTGTTGCTAGTATCATTACCGGTTCTAGCTTTGCAGTTATTTTAATTATTATTAGTCCTACTGTATGGGTGGATATCTTTAAAAATTCTGAAGCACTGTTCGGTCTTAAGAATCCGGCAATTATATCCATGACAGCATCATTTCTGATGGGAATTATAGTTTCTTTGTTAACTGTTGAAAAAGATGCATCAGAGAAATTCGAAGACGAAAAATTAAGAACTTATCTTGGAGTAGGAGCAGAATAATAGAATTATTGATATCCACAGGAGCTAAAATGAAAAGAATTTTTACACTTCTGTTTTTCCTATTTAGTCTGTTGTCTTATGCTCAGACAGAGAAACAGAATTTCGGTATTTCATTTTCAGGATTTGTAAAAACAGATTTTATTTACGATTCGCGACAGACTGTTTCATTAAGAGAAGGACATTTTTTTCTTTACCCTCAGAGTGAAAATCTGGATATAAACGGTAAGGATATTAATGCCAAATCAAATTTTAATATTCTTTCTATTCAAACCCGCTTACTTGGACGTATTTCAGGGCCAGAAGCTTTTGGAGCGAAAACATCAGGACAAATTGAAGCGGAGTTTTTTGGTACTACCGATGGCGACATAAACGGTTTCAGATTACGTCATGCATTTGTAAAATTCGATTGGGATAAAGCTTCGCTTTTGGTAGGACAAACATGGCATCCGATGTTTGTTGTTGAAATGTTCCCGGGTGTTGTATCGTTTAATACAGGTGCACCTTTCCAGCCGTTTTCCAGAAATCCTCAAATAAGATTAACTTATACAATTGATGATGTGAAATTTGTTCTCGCTGCACTGTCTCAACGCGATTTTCAAAGTAACGGTCCCGATGGATTCAGCAGTTCTTATCTGCGTAATGCTGCGTTTCCAAATATTCATGCACAGGTTCAGTATTCTAATCAGGGATATTTATTCGGAGCAGGAATTGATTATAAAACTCTTTTACCAAGACTTGCAACTCCCAAAAAAATTGTGACTGATAATTCAATTTCTTCTTTAAGTGCTATTGGATATGTAAAATTGAATCTCGCACCTGTCACAATTAAAACAGAAGTTGTTTACGGTAATAATCTTGCAGATCATCTGATGCTTGGGGGGTATGCAGTTAAATCTATTAACCCGGTTACTCTTGAGGAGGAATATAGTCCTATAAGCGTATTTTCTATCTGGGGAGAAATATCCACTGGCAAAGAAATTGAATTTGCAATTTTTTCAGGTTACTCTAAAAATATGGGAGCTTCGGATAATATTGCCGGATCGTACTTCGGAAGAGGAATTAATATCGAAAATTTGTTTAGAATTTCCCCGCGTGTTCAAATTAATTCTGGACAGGCAAGAATTTCAACCGAACTGGAGTATACTTCCGCAGGTTATGGAACTGCAGTTAACTTAAATAAAGGTAAAGTCGAAAACGTGAAGAATGTTTCCAATGTGAGGTTATTGATGGCTGTCTATTATTTCTTCTGAAAAAATGAGGCGGAAACTTCGGTTAACCGCCTCTTTCTTTCAAACCATTATTTGAGCGATTTTATTGATTTAGTCAAAAGTTCTTTAAGAATTTTTACATCAATATCATCTACGGTTTTAATATAGATGCATGACTTACTTGTTTTATGTTTCCCCAATTTTTTCAATAAATCTTTTTGTTTGGATAAGTCGCACATCGATACATAGACGGTAAGATTTTGTTTTCTCGGTAAGAATCCACAGTAAAACCAGTCTCCTTCTCTTCCGCTATTGGATTTATAATGATAATTACCGAAACCGACAATACTTGTTCCCCACATCTTTGGCTCTGACCGTGTAACTTTCTTCATTATTTCTATTAGTGAATAACAATCTTTTACAAGCTGTTCGTCCTTAAAACCGCTTAAGAATTTATCTACATTTGCTTTGGTTTCTTTTGTTTTTAATTCTGCCATAATAAATAACTTTCTTATTTTGTAATTAGTTCAGCAACTTTGTTTAGAGTATTCCAGTTTCTTGTTGTCGCTTTAATATTTAATTCCGCCTCAATAAAATTGTTCGGAAATCCGAATCTTCCGTTTATCTCTCTTGTTATTGAATAAATTTCTCTTCCGGAAATATGTATAATTTCTACATCCTTCTTTTCTGATACCGGTGGAATATCTGGTAAACTTCTCACTTTTTCTTTAAGAAAACTAACGTAATGCTTTGTGCTTGCGGGTAATTTTAAGCTATCGAATGGGTTCTTTTCTAATATTGTTTTAATCTCATCAACTGTACGTATTACAAGAATTACATCCTGGTTTAATTCTTTGTGAAGTTCTTTTTCAATTTTTTGTATGATTGTATTTTCTGATTCGATATTGGAATCAAAAAATATATTGCCGGACTGAATGTAAGTTTTTACGTTTTTCATTCCGCATGTTTCAAAAATTTGTCTTAGGCGGTCCATCTTAATTAGATTTTTACCACCTACATTAATGCTTCGTAAAAAACCCGCATACCTAAAGGACATTCTATTCCATCTTTCGAATTCTTATTTCAAAGTCTTTCTTATCTCTTAGCAGGGGAACAAGCTCATTTACATTTGATTTACCGAAATGGTACGGATAAAGAATTTTTGGATTGAACATATTAACCGCATCAGCAACCATTTGCGGTGTCATTGTGTAAGGAAGATTCATAGGTAGAAATGCAACATCTATATTTTTGAGGTCCTTCATTTCAGGAATATTTTCCGTATCACCGGCAATGTAAATTTTCTTATCGGCAAAGGTTAATACGTAACCGTTACCTTCACCTTTTGGATGGAATGGAACTCCATTTTCCCGCTTGTTAATTATATTATATGCAGGTACCGCTTCAATTTCAATTCCCCGGAATTCTACAAACTCACCATTTCCTATAACTGTACCGAACGGTGCTTTTGAATGACTTGAACGGTTGCAATATAAAACCGTATTCTGTTTCCTTAAGGCAGCAATTGCAAGAGAATCGAGATGATCGCCATGTTGATGTGTGATTAATATTAAATCCGCTTGTGGAAGTTTTGTGTAATCTGCGTATCTGCTCACCGGATCAATATGTATTACCAGACTGTTGAATTCAAACATCAATGTACCGTGACCGATAAACGTAATTTTTAGATCACCCGATTTTGTACCGATGATATCATGTTCAAAGTTTGTCTGCGGTTTCATGAACCCGCACATAAATAATAGAAATACAAAAGTGAAATTTTTTTTCATTTCATTTCCTCATTATTTATTCTGTCAGCTTATTTCAATAAGGTCAATTTCATTCATATTATTTGTACCAAGACCAAGTTCTTGTGAAAGCCGGAAATGCTTTGCAACATTTTCCGAAATTGGCGGCATCCCTTCTAACTTTCTCTTTTCATTGATTATGTTGAACATAACAGTATCAATTGCAACGGGATCTGTACCGATTAATATTCCGCCGAAGTTCCACATAAATTTTCTATCCCACCTCGGTCCGCCATTGAATACACATGAAAGGGCATTGGAGATTATAAGTTTCTGTTTTTTCTGAATAATTGGAATCGTATTTACTTCCGGAATTCCGGGTGATGTACAATTGTTCGCATGGAATTCACGTGCGTTATTAATTGTTCCGTAATGATTTTTTAGCGCTCCCGTAAATCCGGCTGTACCGTGATCTTTGATGAGTGGAATGTTTATTATTGAGTCGCACATTTCTGTAAGGATTTTGGTCAGGCGGGTCTTTTTGTCACCCACCGGATACTCTTCATCGGTATATCCAATTCCTCCATCACCGCGTCTGGATTCAACACAACCCAGAATCCTTGTCTTACCATTCTCTTTCTGAATTTTATATCCGGCACTTATAAGTTCCTCTTCACTTCTATCCCATATAATAAACCGGTCTTCTTTAATTCCGGCTTTACCACAGCTTTCGATTATCGCTTTGGTGAACGCATCAAAGTGATTTGTTAATGTTGTATCTGCAATTGAATTCAATCCTAATGTGTTTACTTTTAGACCGATCGATTTGTCTTTCAAAAAATTGTTCTTCCAGAAGTTAGCTGCGGACTTCTCACCGCTGTATTTCATAATTGCTTTTTCGAGCATATCACTTAGAAGGGAAGTATCTACAATTCCTTCATTGTTAATTACTTCGGGATTTTTAATCAATACAATTCTGCTCTTAATCCTACTCGATTCCTGTTTGACCATAGCTTTGAAACTTGCCGGTAAAGCTCCAATGAACGATAATCCCGCCGCACTTAAAGATGCAGCTTTAATAAAATTACGGCGTGTTATTCCTGTACTGGTATTTGAGTTCTTTTTCATAAGTATTCCTTATTTGTTGCAATTGATTTTTTGCAATTCGTGAATTCTATCAAGTAAAAAGTTAGTAGAATATATGCTATTGTTGTCATATAATCTTTCAGCTTCAGCAAGATCCTTGCACCCGCCCTTTTTATCATTATAATTTAATAACTTCCATAAAGCACGTCCAAAATACGATTCTGAGTTTAAAGGATCTTTTTTGATAATTGAATCAAACAATTTTTTGGCACCTTCTGTATCTCCAAGTTTTGACTTAGTATTAGCAAGAAGTGAAATAACACTATATTTTGTTGAATCTATTTTTAGTAATTCTTCAAGATCAGTTTCTGCTTTTTTATAGTCTTGGGTTATCCAATAAATATTACTTCTTAAATGTAACGCTTCGTTCATTAAATCGGGATTTAAATCAATTGCCTTCGTAAAATCACTAATAGCCAACTGAAATTTATTTCTTGTCAATGATGAATCGACTTCGCTATAAACATGATTAGATAATATGCATTTACCTCTCTCCAGATAAGCTTCTGCATAATCAGGTTCCTTTGAAATTGCATCATTCAGCTCGTTAATTGCAAGTTTATATTCTTTCTTCTCCAT
>JAGVBL010000160.1 GCA_020059785.1 Ignavibacteriales bacterium
GTAAACATGGCATTAAAATTTTCATTTGCAGAGCGAGAGGAGAAGCACAACCCAAGAAAAATTGAGGGACTCAGTAATATAATTTTCAACGAACGTGAAACCAATGAGTTTCAAAAGAACAATACTTCTAAACTTGCAATAATATCATCCACTAACTATTTTAAATTATCCTCAAAAGACAATCTGCTTATTAGTCTGTTCCATCGGAAACTGGTATATGATACGCCCAGCAACCTGAATTATGATGACCGTGATGAGTTGTTGAGTATTGGTAGAATACATTACGAAAGAATTTTCAATCCTTTCTTTAAAGCGTTTATAAACATCGAAGGAAGCTTAAATAAAATAGTATATATTTTCTCTGAAAGAAGCTCAAACAATAATATTAGAAGAATTCTTAAACTTGGTTCCGGAGGAACATTTTCAAGCGGTAACATAACATCCACTAATTCAGCCGAGGTAATGGCTAATTATACAGTATTCAACTATGAGGAACTTAATCCGATTTATAGGAGTTATGCATTCAGACAATTAGTATTGAGAGACTCAACTACATTCAAAATCTCAAAACAATTTAAGTTTTTTACTACTGGTTATATAAAACAGTCTGAACAGGGTGATTTTAAGTGGAGTTCTTTTACCAGCAAGCCGCAAAGATTTATTAATGAAGTCTATTTAGAACCGAAATTTTATTTCGATAATAAATCAATTGTATTTGGAATCGGTGTCAGATATTTCAACTTATCAACATTTAATATTGTAAATGGCACCGAAAAACAAAAAATATCCGAATATAGAAGTATTGGCCCGGTATCTGAAGTTACTATTGAATTATCCGATTCTTTGTCTTTCAGGACTTATGGGTGGTACGAGTTTATTGAATCTGATAATAATCATAGAGAAATGGTAACATTTAACTTAAAACTCAACTACCGATTGTAATAAGTATAAATAATTTTTGTTACTATTTTTATTGCGTGATTAGAATTCTCAACCTATTTTTTAGACATAATTTTGACGGGGATAAATTTGTCAAACAAAATTTACATAAAGGAGATAGAGAGTAATCCGGATTTACTCCCCGAGCTAGATGAATTCATACTGAATATTGCAAAAGAAGCTGGCCTGGATAGTGAGCAAACAAACAGTCTTTCGCTTTCTTTTTCTGAAGCTGCATCTAATAGTATTATTCACGGAAATAAAAGTAACCCTAATAAAAAGATTAAAATAAAAGTTGAAATAGATTCCTATAAACTTATTATTACTATTAAAGATGAAGGTAAAGGATTTGATATAAAATCAGTTCCCGATCCAACCAAACCAGAAAATATTCTCAAAGACAGTGGAAGAGGAATTCATATTATGAAATCTTATTTAAATGAATTGAGATATAATTTTACTACTGACGGTACTGAAACAATTCTAACAGTAAAATTAAATAAGCATTAAACTCCTTTTATAAGAATTTTCCAAGTGTCATTCTCGGTTAATATTCATATATTTTATTTGAAAATCTATTTAACAAATAAACAGGAGACTTTATGGCTCGTAAAAAAATTGCATTAATTGGTGGTGGCCAAATCGGTGGTGTTCTTACTCAATTAATAGCTATGAAACAACTTGGCGATGTTGTTTTATTTGATATAGTTGAAGACCTTCCACAAGGTAAAGCATTAGATATTGCTGAAGCTTCAAGAGTTGATTTGTTTGATGTAAATGTAAAAGGAACAAACGACTACAAAGATATTGAAGGAGCCGATATTGTAATTATTACTGCCGGTTTACCACGTAAACCCGGTATGAGCAGAGATGATCTGCTTGTTACAAATGCTAAGATAATGCAAAGCGTTGCAGAGAATGTGAAAAAATATGCACCCAGTTCTATTGTTATTGTTATCTCAAATCCTCTTGATGCAATGGTAACTCTATGCCAGAAAATTACAGGATTCCCATTCAGCAAAGTAATCGGTCAAGCCGGGGTATTGGACTCATCACGGTTTGCAACATTTATTGCATGGGAGTTAGGTGTATCTGTAAAAGATGTTAATGCCCTGGTACTTGGAGGCCATGGCGATACAATGGTTCCACTTGTAAGGTATGCCAATGTAAATGGAATTCCTGTAATGGAATTGCTGGAAAGAAAGTATAACGACAAAACAAAAGCCAAAGAGGTTATGGATGCAATGGTAAATAGAACAAAAATGGCTGGTGGCGAAGTTGTTAAACTGCTTAAGACCGGGTCTGCATTCTATTCACCAGCTTCGTCTGCAATCGCAATGACAGAAGCAATTATTAGGGATGAAAAAAGAGTACTCCCAACATGTGCATACCTGAACGGAGAATTTGGTATTAGCGGTTTTTATGTAGGTGTTCCAGCAGTTCTTGGTAAAGATGGCGCAGAAAGAATTATTGAGCTGACACTTAGCGATGAAGAAAAAGGAATGTTAGAAAATTCTGTTAAAGCTGTAAAAGAATTGGTGGCAGATATGGATAGACTTGGATTTTGATATTAATATTATTTAAAAGAGAAAACCCTCCTTTTGAGGAGGGTTTTTTATGCTTAAAATTGCTAAGCGTTAGATTCATAAACGCTTATATATTTTCTATCGTTTTTCTTTCTTTCAAATTTTACAAAACCATCAGCTGTTGCAAAAAGCGAGTGATCACCGGCTTTCTTAACATTTTTACCTGGATGGAAATTTGTTCCTTTTTGTCTTACCAAAATTGAACCGGCAGTAACTTTTTCTCCGCCAAACGCTTTTACGCCAAGATATTGCGGATTACTATCCCGCCCATTTCTTGATGAACCTTGACCTTTTTTATGTGCCATAATTAAACCTCCGGTAACTAAGCTATTTTAGTTACTTCTATTCTTGTTAAAAATTGTCTATGTCCTCTTGTACGTTTATAGGAAATTATTCTCTTTTTCTTAAAAACTATTACCTTATCATCCTTAACATGTTCAAGTACTTTAGCATGTACCTTTACACCCTTAACAGAAGGTGTCCCTATTTTTGTCGTTTTATCATCATTTAATAACAAAACATTATCGAATACAATTTCAGTATCCGGTTCGGCTTCTAGTCGGGGGACATATTACTTTGTATTTTCAGTTACCTTAAACTGTTGTCCTGCAATATCTACAACAGCAAACATCTACACCTCCAATTATTCAAAATTTGAGCGGTAAATATAGGAATTGGGCTTATCGAAGTCAATAAATAGATATGTACTAAACTCAATTATTTTTAGAATAAAAACCTATTAAAAATCACTTTTTAAGGATGAATGAGAAGGTACTCCCCTTACCGGGTTCACTTTTAACTTCTATCTTCGAACCATGTGCTTCAATTATATGTTTGCAGATGGCTAAACCAAGTCCTGTTCCACCCTGTTCTCGGGATCTATCTTTATCAACCCTGTAGAACCTTTCGAATATCCGTTCAATATCAGAATCCGCTATTCCAATTCCGGTATCACGCACATATATTTTACCCCGTTTTCCCTCGTTTAAAACACCAATTTCAACATAGCCGCTTTCAGTATACTTAACGGCATTCATTATAAGATTTACCATAACCTGTTTTAACTTCTCTTTATCACCAAAGACTTTAGAGTTCTGCTCATCAGGTTTTAATAATAATTCAATATTTTTATTTTGCGCCAGGGATTTGAGTTCATTAATAATTGATTCTAAGAATTCATTTACATCAAAATATCTAAAACTCATTCTCATCTGTCCCGATTCGATCATTGATATATCAATAAGGTCGTTCAACAGATTATTCAAATTATGTGTATGCTGAACAGCTTTCTGAAGGAAGGTACGATTTACTTTTTTATCGTATAAAGCACCATCAAGTAAAGTTTCTAGAAATCCCTGAATAGCAAAAATTGGTGTTCTTAATTCATGCGATACGTTTCCTAAAAATTCGGTTCTAACCTGTTCTAATTTTTTCAGATTTGCAATATCAGTTTTAGTTCTAAGAAACATTGCTCTTATTTCATCTTCCAAATCAGCCAGAAATTTCCCCAGTTTAATTTCGTTGGGGTTCTTATAAGTATTCTCTCTTATCGATTTAATAATCGTACCTATACGCATTAATTCTCTTTTTCTTCTTGAACCGATTGCTAATAGTATGATTAATGTTACTAAAATTGAGAGCGATAAGGAAAGTATAAAAGTCTGAAGGCTTACCTGATTAATTAATGAAAACGAAACAAGAAAAATTAAATCTAACAGAATAATTGTGGGGGCATAAATTAGAGAGAAATAGAAATTCTTAACTATTTCATTAATGACTTTTGAAACGATAACCCACCCCTTTTAATGTTTCAATTAAGTCGGAATATTTTCCTAATTTTTCACGAATCTTTCTTATATGAACATCAACTGTTCGTTCAACTACAAATATATCTGTTCCCCAAACATCTGCAAGAATTTTATCTCTATGATATACTTTACCCGGATTAGCAGCAAGGAAAGAGAGAATTTCAAATTCTTTTCGTGGGAATACTACATTTTTACCATCAAGTAAAACCGTATATTTTTCTTTATCTATAAGGAGAGGACCGATCTTAATCTCCTTAATTTTGGCAGGTTCTAAAGGTAATAATTCACTTTTTCGAAGATTTGATTTAACTCTTGCAATTAATTTTTTGGGTGAAATCGGTTTTCTAATAAAATCATCTGCACCTAAATTGAGACCTTTTATTTCATCAACTTCTGCGGATTTTGCAGTTAAAAAAATTATAGGAGTATTTTTAAATTCTTTGATCTTCCTAATTTTTTCGCAGGTTTCGTATCCATCCATTTTAGGCATTAATACATCCAGAATAATTAAATCGGGTTTCGATTTCAATTTTTCTAAAGCTTCTTTGCCATCGAAGGCAGATACAACTTCGAAACCTTCCTGAATTAAATTATATTCAAGAAATTCAACAATATCTTTTTCGTCATCGACTAAGAGAATTTTCATTATTAATTAGAACCTTACTTCTTTTTTATGTTCAGCAGATTTATAAATTGCATCAAGCAATTTCATCCTTGATAAAGCTTCACCGGCTGAAGAAATAACCGGTGACCCTTCTCTTATTGCACCAATAAAATGTCTTAATTCATTCTCGTAAGATTTGCGGAAAAGATTCTGCACGTTTGAAGTTTTGTTGGGAGAATAATCCATATTCAACGATTCTGTTTTCTTATAAATTCTAAATGGATTTAGAGAAGCTGAACCTTTAGTGCCGTGCACAGTTATATTAAAACTATCTGAGTTGGAAAGTAATTCCCAGCTTACCTCAAAATTTACTACTTCTCCTTTTTGAAAACGAAGCATTCCGATAGCAGAATCTTCAATTTCATTTTTTCTATGATCATATTTCTGAACAGAAACAGTTTCAACATTATCACCAATCATCCATAGTGCAAGATCCAGTATAACAATTCCAAGATCTATTATTACTCCGCCCCCGGAAAGGTTTTTGTTTGTAAACCATTTCTGGATACTACTTTTTTTTCTTAACCAGCTGCAGTTAATATAAAACAGGTCACCTAAATCCCCGCTGTTAATTATACTTCTTAACAGCATGGTGTCCGGTCTGAATCTCGAATTCATCCCTACCATAGCAACTTTTTTTACTTTTTTTGCTGCAGCAACAATTTCTTTAGCTTCTTTTAAGTTTCTTGAAATTGGTTTTTCAATAAGAATATTCTTTTTACTTTCTAAACAATCCAGAGCAATTATCTCATGTGTATCTGTAGGAGTAGAAATAATCACGGCATCCAATTCTTCCTTAGAGATCATCTCCTTATAATCGAGAAATTGTTTAGCTGAAGGATATTTTTCACCAACATTTTTCAATCTGCTCTTGTTAATTTCAGCAACTGCAACAAGTTGAACTGTATCGAGTTTAGAAAGAATTGGCAGATGAACCAGTTGTGCGATACCGCCAAGACCTATAACACCAACTTTTGTTTTATCCATCAGGCTACAACCTCTTTAGCAACTATTTTGTTACTGCAGAATTCTTTTATCTTTACGGAAATTCCGACCGGATCAATTCCAATTAATTTATGAAGTTCTTCCTGAGTTCCATGGTCAATAAATTTATCGGGTAAACCGATTCTAAGAATATTATTCTTATAATTTTTTTCAGAAAAATATTCGAGAACACCGGTACCAAATCCGCCAACAATACTATTTTCTTCCAGAGTTACAATCTTATCAAATCGTTTTGAAATTTCATCTAAACGTTCAGTATCGAGTGGTTTGATAAATCTAATGTTGATTATTTCCGGATTAATTCCCGCATCATTTAAGAGAGGTAGAGATTTCTTAGCATATTCAACCATATTACCCACAGCAAGAATAGCAACATCTTCACCACTTTTTATCAGTTCACTGCTTCCGATAGGAATTTCTGTAAACCCTTCTTTCAATTCGACACCAAGTGCAGAACCCCGCGGATATCTAAGCGCAATAGGACCTTTTTTATAATTAGTTGCTGTAAATAGCATATCACGCAATTCAGCTTCATCCTTAGGAGACATAATTACCATACCCGGTATCATTCTCAAATAGGAAAGATCGAACGTGCCATGATGAGTGGGGCCATCAGCACCAACTAAACCGGCTCTATCAAGAACGAATACAACATGGAGCTTTTGAAGAGCAACATCGTGTATAATTTGATCGAATGCACGCTGTAAGAATGTTGAGTAGATAGCAACAACAGGAATAATACCTTGAGTTGCCAGACCGGCAGCAAATGTAACAGCATGTTCTTCTGCAATTCCAACATCATAATATCTATCCGGTACTTCCTTCTGAAGAATATCTAAACCGGTTCCATCGGGCATTGCTGCAGTAATACCAACAACTTTATCATTAGATCTAGATATTTCTACTAATGCTTTACCAAAAATAGTTGTGTATGCCTGAGGTGCACCGGCTTTCTTAAATGCCTGACCTGTAACTTTATCGAAAGGAGTGGAAGCGTGAAGTCTTTGAACATGACCTTCAGCGGGTTTATATCCTTTTCCTTTTTCACTAAGAACATGGACAAGAATTGGTCCGTTTAGTTCTTTTACCTGCTCGAAAATTTTCACAAGCTGATTAATATTGTGCCCGTTAATAGGTCCAAAATACCTGAATCCTAATGCCTCGAATAACATTCCCGGTGTAACGATAGCTTTAATACCATGTTCAACTCTTGCTGCTACTTTTCTAATTCTATCCCCAAAGTCATCTAATTTACCTGTAAGATCCCAGATGGCACCTTTAAATCTATTATACTCTGGATGAGAAATCATTTCAGTAAAATATTTAGAAATCTGCCATACATTGGGAGCAATCGACATTTGATTATCATTTAAAACTACTATGAGATTACTTTTTAACATTCCGGAATTATTCATAGCTTCATAA
>JAGVBL010000369.1 GCA_020059785.1 Ignavibacteriales bacterium
AAGCGAAGAAGGATAAGTAGTAATAATTTTACAACTTTCCATTTATCAGTTATATGCCAAATATAAATAATATGGCAGAATAGTAAATTTCACATTGGCAATCCTTTTTAGTAATCCACTTGCATCGCTACCTTTAGCAATCCCTATTTACTCTTTGTAATAATACACTCATCTTCAGTTCATAATAAAAATAAACCTGTAATTATTTGCTTTCAATCTGTTGATAAAATAAATTGGAATAGTAATTAAACTGCAAATTGAATTTAAGACCAGGATATGGACGAACAGACAGGTAATAATCCCTTTGATGAGAACACACCGCCAAAGTTAACGCCCGGAATGAATCCGCTTACTGCTGCATTCCTTGCTCTTGCGGTTGTATTCATTCTATATCAATTCGGCGGCGCAATTCTTACATTACTAATATTCGGATTGGATTTTGAAAAAGCGAATGTAAATTCTGTCCGGCTTCTTACTATGGGCGGACAGATTTTGTTTATACTTCTCCCGGCTCTCCTCTTTGCAAAATTTGTTTATACAGATGTTACCAGCACTTTAAGAGTTAAACTCCCATCAATGAAAGAAGTAATAGTGTTTATCGGCGGATTGGTTTTGCTTACGCCGTTATTGCAAAGTTTTCTTTATATACAAAATTTTCTTTTTAACAAATTAGCCGATAGCATTTCGGTTGTTCATGCCATCAGAAATCTGATAGATGAAATTGACAAAATGGTGCAGTCAACTTATGGTAATCTTCTTCAATCCAATTCAATTTTGGAAGCATCGTTTATAGTATTTGTTGTAGCTATAATTCCCGCTCTTTGCGAGGAGACATTTTTCCGCGGATTTGTTCAAAAAAGTTTTGAACACCGTTTCAAACCGGTCTGGAGCATTTTATTAACAGCACTCTTCTTCGGAATTTACCATTTTAATCCATACGGATTATTTGCTTTAATTGCCTTAGGTGTATATTTCGGATTTGCCGCATATATAAGCAATTCTATTTTCATTCCAATGATTCTCCATTTCCTAAACAATTTTATGGCGGTAACTGCTTTTATGATATTCGGGGATCAGGAATTAATTAATTCCAATGTTACACCTACCGGAGATATTCTCTACCACATTATAACCTTCGCAATTTTACTTCTGCTCTTTTCTGCATTTATTTATTATGTAATTAATAATTATCATTCCTTCCAAAAAAGAAAGGAGGAAATATGATCTGTCCTAATTGTGAATATGAATATGTTGATGGAGTTAAAGTATGCGCAGATTGCGGTGCAGACTTAATTCCCACAGAATCATTCGAGGGAAATTTGTTACATCCTTCAGATTGGATTGTAATAGGTACTTTCTCAGAGATGTATGAAGCGGAAATGTATAAAGCAAATTTAAGCGGTGCGGGAATTGACTCGATCTTCTTCACAAAAAAAGACCGGAATTTTCCGCTATCAGGAAGCTGGGAGACAATTAAACTTCTTGTTAAGAAACCCGATGCCAATGATGCAATGGAAATTATTAACGATATAAAAAACAGAACTCCTGAGGAAAATACCGGAGAACGACCAGATGAAAATGAGTAACCTTACTACAAGAATTATTGTTGCACTTTTTGGAATACCATTAATTATTATTATGAGCATTTTAGGAGAATTTCCCTTTTTGCTCTTTGCACTCTTTATCGGATTAGTATCTTTTTTCGAATTTTCTAAAATGCTTGCGCGAAGAAAATTCTATCCAAATATGTTAGTGGGATTTGTTTCAATTTCCTTAATTATATTTAATTCATATTACCGTTTTATTTCGTTTGAATTACTGTTCCTCTCAATAATACCCGTCCTGTTACTGTTCGAACTTTTTAGAAGAAGTGAATCGGCTATTGCAAATCTTGGTGCGACCCTACTCGGTATTTCTTATATCGGTCTATTTTCATCGGCACTCGTTTTAATACGCGAATATTATAACGATTCTTTTTTTCTTTATGATCAGGGCGGATATTTAATAATTTCTGTTTTAGTAACAATCTGGGTCTGCGATTCAGCGGCTTATTTTATTGGATCGGCAACCGGGAAGCACAAAATACTTCCGCGCGTTAGCCCGCATAAAAGCTGGGAAGGTGCAATCGCCGGTTTTGTGTTTTCAATTATAACAATGGTACTGGCTCAAATTATTGTTCTTAATTTTTTATCTATGCAAGATGCTGTTGTAATCGGATTTATAGTTGGAGTGTTCGGTCAGGCGGGAGACTTTATAGAAAGTCTTATTAAACGCGATGCCAACGTTAAAGATTCCTCTTCAATTATTCCGGGTCACGGCGGAATTTTTGATCGGTTCGATTCATTACTTTTTTCTGCTCCGATTATTTATTTATATATGGAATTAATAATTAACCGTTAAAATTTCTTGAGGGTTGAAAAAATGAAAAGTGTTATCAAACATTCATGGTTGATATTCTTATTTTTATTATTCACCAATAACTCAGCACAATCCATTGATGATATTAAAAAACAAATTACCAGAAATGATGAAAGTCTTCAGCACCGTTTGGATAGACTTGAAAAACTTGTTGATGATGTACTCTGGTTTCAACGTGTTGGAGATGTAGCGTTTGTAGATAAAATATTTATGACCGGTCCTCCTCCGGCAAAGGAAAAAATCCTACCGGACAGGGAGCCGGTAATCCGGTTAAATTCTGGTCTTATGTTTTCATTCCCAAAGGAATCGATTTCAATAAGAAGTATCCGTTAATCGTTTTACCGCATGGCGGTGTTCATGCAGACTTTACAACTTATTACACACACA
>JAGVBL010000039.1 GCA_020059785.1 Ignavibacteriales bacterium
AAAAAATTATCATTAAGCGGGTTCCTCTGTCGCCAGATGTAGCAAATTTGTTAGAACGTTTAAACCTCATGCCGCACTAAATTGCACAAGTCAGGAATTAAAGGTTTGTAATCCTGATTATCTGCTGATCTGAGTGCGGTTAAATATCTGTTCCTTGCCTCACCTTCTTTTGTAAGATTTACGCTGCCCCATGTGAAATAGGGTTTTCCAAATCCTTTATTTACAAGAACATCTGCTATCAGCCTTGAATGTCTACCATTACCGTTTGAAAACGGATGAATCCATACCATTCTGTGACTTAATCTGACAGCTATTTCATCAGCATCGAACACGTTATTGTCTATCCAGAATTTACAGTCGTCAAGTAATTTTTTTAATTCAACCGGAACAGCAACAGGATCAACCCCGATATTTTTTCTGTTCGTCTGAATTCCCCGGCCCATTTCCAGATATTCAAAAACATCCTTTTATGGAGGTCTTTTACAAAACCCTCAGTCAGAATTTTATCTATGCTGAACTTTTTTGTAAGGAGCCATTCGTTCACCTTTTCAACACCAAGCTGTTCAAATTCATCCAGTTCACCGCGGGTTGTTATAGTTAATATTAATAATCCCTCTTTTTCATCTTCGTCAAGAGGAGTTTGTCCATCTGTGTAATCGAGGTCTAATCCCATAAATATTTCGGTAATTCGTTTTTAATTTTTTCTGTTCTCTCTTTAATCGCTTTTTTTAAACGTTCTTCCGAGTTTTCCTGATCCTCAAGTTTCATTGTATGTGACGTTCGCATAACAATCTCTTCAGCAATTTTGGAAGCGCGTTTTTCAATAAATTTTTCCAATGATCCATCATTCGGCACAAATCCGTAAACAAGCCTTAAGTTGAGAGCTTCACCCACTTCGGCTAATTTTTTTAGTGTAATATTTTTTTCCGCTTCACGTTCTTCTAATTCTTTTACCGTAGGAGATGATTTTCTTAACATTTTGGCAAACTGCAGCAAAGAGATATTAAGTGAAGATCTGATTGTTTTTATCCATCCGATTCGCGGCACTATATCGGCGTCGATATGTGTGAATTTTGCAAGTTTTTTGTCCAATTGCTCTATCATAAGAAGTTTATTCGCATCTTTCATTAGACTATATCCTAATTTATTTGCCGTTAAATTAAGGCTATACCCTAATATATTCAACAAAAATATTAGGTTATAACCTAATTAAATAATTGGTTTGAATAATAATTCTTATCAATAATGGAATAAATTCCGCAATATTTCCTTCTTTGTATAGTTAAGAGTTAATAGACTTAATTCGAGGACGTATGAAAGTTATCCGGTATCATCAGAGGAATAATTAACAGTATTATCGATCATGATAATTATGTCATTACTATGTAACATCAAACTTTGTTAGAGATCCGGTAAGCCTGAATCATTTCTGTTGTGTATTCTTTTAGTCTTTTCGGCTTTATAATCTTAATCATATCCCACCAGCTTAAGCACCAGGCAGCGAGACGATTGCTGATTTCCTGATTGGTCTTGAGAATGATGAATCTTTTAGAATCTTTCTTAAGTGTGAAATCATCGAACCAGATCTTGTCGAGCACTTCATCTTCTACTTCCGGATTGAATCTGAGAGTAATTTCGTAGAGTTTTTTCTTTGAAGCAGATTCCGTTATTGGCATAAAACTCTCATCGTGATAGATCAGATTTTCAATACGGCTGACATAAAAAGATTTTGTTATAGATTCCCCTTCCTTGATCCCCAGAAGAATCCAGTTAAAGTCTGAGTTTACCAAGCGGACCGGTTTAAGCCGGTAGTTGAGAATCATATTGTCATAGAATCTCTTATATCTGATTGAAATATAATGCCGTTCGTTAACTGCTTTGGCGATAAGTGTTAATAAGGGATAAAAATTGTAGACGCTCTTTCCGTAAGTTCTTAATTGTCTCTTGTAAATCTCCGAGTTCAGTTTTATAGGTAAATAATCCGAGGCATATTTAATTAATAATTCCCTGGGAGGTTTTTCGACAAAGAATACTCTCCCCTTTCTACTGTTAATCTGTATTCCATTAGACCTGAGTGACCTAAGGTCCCTGTTAATTGTCAGTTCAGTTACATTGAATATTTCGGCATAATCTGCTTTTGAGAACTTGGTATCGTTCAGACTAAGGGAGAAGATTTCAAGTAGGCTTCACTTATTTAAGCTATTCACTCTTTGAAAAAAATAGATTAGTTTTACCATAGTTGTTGTACTAAACTAATATTGGTACAATGGTATACACATGGAAAAACTAATTTCATTCTACTGTAATAACGAACTTGTTTCTGTTCAAGTAAACCCATCTATAACATTATTAGATTTTCTAAGAAATCAAAAAAAATTGACCGGTACAAAAGAAGGATGCCGCGAAGGTGATTGCGGTGCTTGTACTGTTATGCTGGGTTCATTGATAAATGGTAAAGTAAAATATAAAACGGTTAATTCGTGCTTATACCCTATTGCCGATGTAAACGGCAAGCATGTTGTTTCTATTGAAGGATTGAATAGCAATGAACTGAATTTCATTCAAGCACAGTTTGTTGACGAAGGAGGAACACAATGCGGTTTCTGTACGCCGGGATTTATTATCTCGCTAACTAATTATTTTGTTAATCACACTAAATATTCTGCCGAAGATGCAGTTGCAGCTCTTGATGGAAATATCTGCCGCTGTACCGGATACATCGGAATTAAGAGAGCAATCAATAACACAATTAATTATCTAAGTCATGTTAATAATCCGAAAAAAAACTCAATTGCTCTCCTGATCGGTAAAAATATTCTTCCACAGTACTTTTCTTTAATACCCACAAGATTAAAAGAGCTTCATAAAAAAAATAGATCATTCACAAATCAAAAATTAATTAAAATAAATATTATTGCGGGCGGAACCGATCTTTATGTTCAAAGATGGGAATCATTATTGGAAGAAGATAATTACTTTATCTCGGAAGAACCCGGGCTAAAGTTGATTTCAATAAAGCAAAATAGAGTTTCTATCGGCTGTGCAGTAACGGTTGAAGAACTTATAGAATCAAAAATAATTCAAAAATATTTCCCGTTTTTAAAGATGCATTTGGAACTGTTCGGTTCTTTACCAATTAGAAACAGAGCAACAATTGCCGGCAACATAGTAAATGCTTCTCCTATTGGCGACATAACAAATATTTTCCTGGCACTTGGCGCCAATGTTCATCTTAAGGATAAAAATAAGAAGAGGGTAGTCCCGCTGAATGAGTTTTATCTTGGTTATAAAATTCTGAACAAAAATAAAAATGAGTTGGTCGAATATGTATCTATTCCAATACCCGGGAGGAATTTTTTGTTTAATTACGAAAAAGTTTCGCGACGAACATATTTAGATATAGCAAGTGTTAACTCGTCAATTTCAATCGCTTTTCAAAAAGGGAAGATAAAAGAAGCTTTATTATCGGCGGGGGGAGTTGCCCCCATTCCGCTTTATCTTAAATCAACCTCAGATTATTTGTTGAATAAGAAAATAAATAACGAAACAATTAATAAAGCCGTGCAAATAGCGAATTCTGAGATATCGCCAATTTCTGATGCAAGAGGATCAAAAGAATACAAAGCCCTCCTCCTTTCTCAGTTGATAAAAGCACACTTCATTAAACTTTTTCCGGAAATAAATTTTGATGAGGTGATAAAATGAGAAGCTACGATTCTATTCAGCATGTCCGCGGTGAATCAAAATTTGTTGATGACCTTGTTGCACCCGAAGGGACATTATTCGGTTATGTCTTCTATTCACCGATTGCACATGGAAAGATTAAGAGTATAGATTTTAAAGAAACATTAAAAGTCAGCGGTATTTATGCAGTGATTACCTCTAAAGATATCCCGGGTGAAAATCAGATTGGCGGAGTAATTCTTGACGAGGAACTGTTTGCCAGCAAAGAAGTCCATTATGTAGGTCAACCGATTGCACTCGTGATCGCTTATGATAGAGTCACCGCTCATAAAGGTGTTAGAAAAATTAAAGCCGGATTTGAAAAATTGGATCCGGTATTCAATCCGCGTGAAGCATTCGAAAAAGGAAATTTAATTGTTCCGCCAAGAATATTCTCGCTTGGCGATGTCGAGTCGGTCTGGCAGCAATGCGATTACGTAATTGAAGGTAAAGTAGAATCGGGTTCACAGGAACATTTATATTTAGAAACACAAGGAGCACTTGCAATTCCTGTTGAAGGCGGCGGCGTCAAAATAATCTCTTCAACACAGGGACCAACAGCAGTTCAGAAAATTGCTGCCCGCGTTCTTAATATGCCGATGAATAAAATTGAAGTTGATGTTCCTCGGTTAGGCGGAGGATTTGGA
>JAGVBL010000245.1 GCA_020059785.1 Ignavibacteriales bacterium
CAACCTTCTAAAAAATTATCGCTAATTGGTGTTACGGGTACAAAAGGTAAAACAACTACTGCATTTTATGTAAAGAATGTTTTTGAACATTCGGGAAGTAAAACAGGATTGATAGGAACAATTGCAAATTACATCGGGAAAAATGAAGTAAAAACACTTCTTACTACACCGCAATCGCATGAAATTAATTCGCTTCTCTCGCAAATGGTTTTAGAAGGATGTACTCATTGTGTAATGGAAGTCTCTTCAATCGCTCTCGATCTGCATAGAGTTGATCATCTTAATTATACTGCGGGAATATTTACCAATATAACCTCCGATCATATGGATTATCATAAGACAGAAGAACATTATCTTAAATCGAAGAAGATTCTTTTTGACATGCTCGGTTCAGATTCAATTGCTATCTATAATATAGACGACCCAAAATCACAGCATTTAATAAAAGATAGTAAAGCAAAAAAATATTCTTATGGAATTGGTTCAAAAGCTGATTTCAGAATTAAAGATATTGAATTCGACCTTGATGGAACATCATTTTCAATTCTATTTAAGGGAGCTGAGTACAAAATATTAACCCGGCTTGCCGGTCATTTCAATGCATATAATGCAACTTCAGCTTTTGCAGTAGCTGTTCTTAATGGAATTGATCCTTATAAAGCAGCCGAAGGAATTAAAAACACTCCACAGGTTCCCGGTCGGTTCGAAATTGTTTCCAGGAAAAATAAAAAAGTAATAGTTGATTATTCCCATACATCGGATAGCTTGAAACAAGCATTAACAGCCATACATCACATAGTCAAAAATGAGCGGCAGATTTTTACGGTTTTTGGATGCGGAGGCGACCGCGATAGAACTAAACGTCCGGTTATGGGTGAGATTGCTTCCACATTAAGCGATCGGGTTTACATTACTTCTGATAATCCAAGAACTGAAGACCCGTATCTAATAATTGATGAAATTCAAAAAGGAATTAAAACAAATAATTACAGAGTTATTGAAAACCGCGAAGAAGCAATACGGGCAGCAATTTTTGAAAGCGAAGATAATGCCGTAATTCTTGTTGCCGGTAAAGGTCACGAGAATTATCAGGAAATAAATGGTGTTAGAAAACACTTTAGCGATAAAGAAATTTCAGAAAAATATCTGGACGAATGGGCAAAATAAAAATTACACTCGAAGATTTATTTAATCTGCCTTCCGCGGTTATTTATAACCCGGATGAGTTTAAACCTGTTTCATCGGTTCAGATTGATTCAAGGAAAATTAAAAATGGTTCTTTATTCGTTGCTATTAAAGGAGAAAAATACGACGGACATGATTTTGTTAAGGATGCAATTAGAAAAGGAGCCGGCTCGGTTTTAATTAATTCGAAAGAGTATAAAAAATTCAGCTCGCTAAAAATTCCGGTAATTACTGTTGATGATACAATTATTACGTTCGGAAAACTTGCAAACTTATGGCGCAAAAAACTTAGAGCTAAGGTTGTTTCTATTACAGGTAGTAATGGCAAGACAACTACCAAAGAAATGGTTGCAACGTTACTTTCGGAAAAATTTAATGTTGTTAAGACTGAGGCGAATAATAACAACCATATAGGTGTTCCGCTAACAATTTTTTCTGCCGATGAAAAATGTGATGTGCTGGTTCTGGAACAGGGTACAAATCATATCGGCGAAATTCCTTACTCGGCAAAAATATCCGAACCGGATTTTGCATTGATTACAAATATCGGCGAATCGCATGTGGAGTTTTTGAAAAACAAAGAAACTATTTACAAAGAGAAATCGGCTTTGTTTGATGCTGCTGAAAAGAATGGTGGAATTGTTCTGGCAAACTTTGATGACCCGATAATTAAGAAGAAAGTCGGAAAGTACTCTTCCGTAATTTCTTATGGCTTTAGTGGTAATCCATACATAAAAGGAATTATAAAAAGTTTTACTAAAGAAGGACTAACAGAATTTACTGTTAAGGGCTCAAAGGAAATTGTAAAACTACCTGTTTATGGAGAATCGAACGCGAAAAACTTTTTAGCCGCTGTTGCAATTGCAAAACTGTTAGGTCTTGAATGGAATGAAATTAAATCGGGCGCTAAAAAAATTAAGCCGGTTAATGGAAGACTTGAAGTGAAAAAATATAAAGAAGCAGTAGTAATTGATGATACTTATAATTCAAGTCCAACATCAATTAAAGCTGCTTACGAACTTGTAAAAAAAAATCAAAACATTTAAAAGAAAAATTGTAGTTCTGGGAGACGTTTTTGAATTAGGGAATAAAGCCCAAAAAATTCATAAAGATTTATCTAAAATATTTACTTACGATAAAGATTTGTTTGTTCTTACCATTGGTAAAATGATGAGCAATCTAACCAATGAATTAAGAAGGAAAAATATTAAGTCAATTCATTTTCATTTTCGCGAAGCTCTTTCCCTATACCTTCAATACGAAGAGATAGAAAATTCCGTAATACTGGTAAAAGGATCGCGGGGAATGAAGATGGAAGAATTCGTAAACATTTTGGAGAAAAGGTTTGAGTAATGCTCTACTATTTATTTGATTACATAAACCAGAAATTTAATCCGCCCGGATTCGACCTGTTCCGATTTTTAACTTTCAGGTCAGCGCTCGCTGCAATTACCGCTTTATTTCTATCATTTTACATTGGCCCAAAGATAATTGCAAAACTTAAAGCAAGACAGGTAGACCAGCCGATAAGAGACGATGGACCTATTACCCACAAGAAAAAAGCCGGAACACCGACAATGGGCGGATTAATCATTCTCTTTTCTGTTACGCTTCCCGTAATTCTGTGGAGCGATATTAAAAGCGTTTTTATTCTTCTTGTTCTCTTTGCAACTATTGTTCTCGG
>JAGVBL010000075.1 GCA_020059785.1 Ignavibacteriales bacterium
TAAACATCGTGAATCCCACCCGGGTGGGATTTGTCTACGATCTATTGCTATTTTCACTCTACTAACAACTGTCCACGATGTCGTGCTATTCATGAATTAGTTGTTAATTGACAATAAGCAGCACATCGGTAACAGAAAATGAGCAAGAGATCGTGCACAGTTAGTGGTACTGAATTAGCATGCCATACATTAGCTGAAAGAATTCATTTAATATCGGTATCTCGGTAATAGATGATCAACATAAGAAGCTTGTTGAAATTATTAATGAGCTATATGAAGCACAACGATTAGGAACATCTCAATCAATAATAAATGATGTTTTGATTAAACTGGAAGATTATACAAAATATCATTTTGATATGGAAGAAGAATTGCAGGATGCTAACAAGTACCCTGAAATTATTCAGCATAAAATAGAGCACCAAGAGTTTATTGATAAATTAACTTCACTTAAAAGGGATTCTAAGAAAGATAATTTATTGCTGAGCTTGAAGACTGTAGACTACTTGAAGGATTGGACTATCAATCACATCCTTGAATCTGATAAGGATTTTGGTGAATACCTCAGAAATATTGAAGGCTTCTAATCATTTAATACACATCAAATTTAATTGCTAGTAAGCACAAACCTTTCTATTTTTTAGCCGTCTTAAACTCGTAGATTGTCAACAATATTCAAATGTAAGAGCGCACAAAATGCAAAATAATTTTGCTTCCCATCGTTATTGGATTATTGCATCAATAATAATTATTGCCCTGATAATTCTTCTCTATCCGCTTACTCCTTACGAAAGTTTGAATATGAATATAACTCAATCCGAGGCGATTCAGATAGCTAAAGATTTTTTAAAAGAGCAGAATGAAAACGTTGATGATATGTATGTAGAGGTTTTTCTGGATAATTCACCTGTAGAAGCTAGATATATATTAAAAAAACTGGGTGGTAAAGAATTTAAGGAATATGGTAAAGATGAATTATGGTCTAATTTAAGCTGGACTGTTTATTTTCATCAAAATTTACCGAGAAATATCCAACAGAAAAGCATAGAAGTTGATGTTTCTAATAAAGGAAAGGTTTTCGGATTTAATAAGACCTTACCGGACACAATTTCAATTCCGTCAATTTCAAAAGACGAAGCTACTTCACTGATATCGTCATACCTTAAAGATAAAATCGGTACTGATTTTGAGAAATTCAAAATGACAGAATCCCGAGAAGAAAATATTAAAGCACGAACTGACTATTCGTTCCGATGGGAAAAAGATGTAGATAAATTAGATGCTAAAATAATTATTACTGCACGTGTATTGGGAAACAGTGTTGGAAGTTTTTCCTATTATTTTGAGGTGCCACAACAGGACCGGGAATACTTTTTAGCAATTGAGGCAATTTACGGAACAGTATCAGTAATTTTTGTAATCTTTATTATGCTAATAGCATTTTACCTCTTCCTTAAAAAATATCATCAGGGAGAAGTATGGATAAGTGTAGGAAGGAATTTTTTCCTTCTCTATTTCGGTTTATCGTTACTCAACTTAATAAATTATTGGCCGGCGATAGGACAGGGTGCATTTATTGGAAACGTATCTTTTATTTATACAAAAATAATTGTTTTTATAGTAAACGGATTAATATTCTCCTTTTTCCTTTCCTTATTAATATTTGCTGCATGGACTGTGGGGGAATCTTATGCAAGAAGTCTATGGCCTAATAAATTAAAAGGGATCGATGCATTTATTAAGGGTCACTTCTTCGCTGTTGATTCAGGTAATTCGCTACTGAAAGGTTTTGTTTTAGGTTCAGCGCTTTCATTAAGCTTTGTTGTTGTTGCATTGGTAATCGATCAACCGGATGCAAAAATTTTTATTTCACCGGTCGGATTACTGGAAAGTCACGCTTCATATTTACCGGTATTAGCTACCATACTCGATGGAGCAACAAAATCAATTTTAGCTTCCATAGGAATTACATTTTTCATTGTCAACATTTCTTATCAGCGTTGGAAAAAGAAATGGGTCTCAATACTTTTATCGGGTATTGTAACAACACTTGGATTCGTAATAGCATCTACTCCTCCATCATTAAACAATTTCGGAATGAACTTATTAGCCGGGTTTATCTTTGGATGCGGAATTGCATACATTTATTTCCTGTTCGATTTACTTACAATATTAAGTCTTCATTTTACTTCAATATTAGTTGCAAAAGGGTTTGCACTTTATGCCAGTAAAAATTCTTTTTTTGAATTGAATTTTATATTGCTCGTTATCGCATACTTAATAATTCCATTAATATATGTAATCAGCCGGATAAAGAAAGAGGAGTTTGTACTTGAAAACTACGGTCTTCCTTCCCATGTTCTAAGAATCTCTGAAAGAGAACGCTTAAAAAAAGAAATGGAAATTGCTGCACGCGTTCAATTAAGCCTTCTACCAAAAGAAGATCCGGAGATTCCGGGATACGATGTTGCAAGTATCTCCTTGCCCGCAATTGAAGCCGGTGGTGATTATTTTGATTTTGTTAAACTGAGTAATAATAAGATTGGAATTGCAATTGGTGATGTATCCGGTAAAGGAATTGGCGCTGCAATTTACATGACGTTGACAAAGGGAATTCTTCAAGCGCATGCCGAAGAAAATGTTTCTCCTTCAAGTGTTCTGGTTAAAGTTAACCGGTTACTCTACAAAACAATCGAAAAAAATTCATTCGTAAGTATGTTCTATGCAATTCTTGATATAAACAGTAATATCATTACATATTCACGTGCAGGTCATAATCCCGGCATCTTATGCAGCCAGCTATCAGGCGGAACACGACTGCTTCTTAGTAAAGGAATGGCTCTTGGGCTTGAAGAGGGATCCATTTTTGCATCAACATTAAACGAAGAAACTATCGAGATTAAATCTGGTGATGTTTTTGTTCTTTATACGGACGGATTCACCGAAGCGATGAACGAAAGACATGATCAGTTCGGCGAAGATAAGCTAATACAGATTTTAGAATCTAACAAAAACCTTAGTGCAAAAGAATTAATTAACCTGGTTCTAAAAGAAGTTAGAAAATTTACTGATAATTATCCGCAGAATGACGATATGACAATGGTAGTTTTGAAAAAATTATAGCAGAAAAAAATTACCGGAATTATTTCTGCCATTTAATAATCCGGTTAATTTCTTTTTCATTGCCGGCAATATTGTCCTTAATAACAATTTTTATGTGATACTCACCCGCTTCAAAGTTATTTAAGTCCAACTGAAAATAAATTTGCGGATTTTCTTCCAAAGTTTTGTAATTGGATTTAAGTGTGATTTTCTGTTCACTGGTTATACCTAAGAAATTGGTAATAGAAGAGAATAGTTTGGATATTCCCGATTTTTTCTCTCCACTATATTCAATTATAATCAAGCTCTGTTCAAAATTTGTTAATCCCTGGCTATCTTTCTCCAGGTTGTAAATTTCGTAATAGAGATAAACCGGGTCTTCTTTCTTAAACTCATTACTAACATAAGGTTTAACATAAATATCATTTCTTTTAATATAATTCTCTTCTTTCCTCTCCATTGAAACATCACCGGCAATTAAAAGATCGCTTATATCGAGCCGTATGTTATTGAATTTTTTTACATTAAAATTTTTGTGAGATGAAAATGTACCGTTATCAATATTACGGATCATTTCGAAAGCTATATACCCTGAATCGGGCTGTAATGTAACAAACAAATTTTTAGGCGACCGGTCATTTCTGTTTGCCGAGATTTCATTTATTGTTCTAAAATTTTCCAGATACTCTTTATCAAAATGGAAGAATCCGATTTTGTAATTAAGTGAATCTGCCTTAAGATTTTCTGCATCAGGAATGAGATAATTTATATATAGATCGGTATTATTCCTTTTATCACTTTTAAACTGGGTAATTGAGTAAGGAACATCAATCTTAGGACCTTCGAACTTCGGTTTATAATATGATGGCAAATTACGATTAAGATCTCCGACAAAATCTAAATAATTTCCGGGAACTTGCGGTACAAGTTTATCTTTATCTGAAGCCGGCCACGAATATTGATAATTACCGGTTGAGAATGCATCTGTAAATGCAATATTCATTTCTTCATAATACCAGACTTCTGTTTTCACGTTTACACTTCCACCGGAACCCATTGAAGGTCTTATCCTGGCTCTGTTCAACGGGTCGCCGTACCTTATCATAGTTTGACCCATATCGGTAGCCCATCCATAAAGACCAAGTGAGGGAACACTGAAATTAAGATTTGCATATGCAACTCGGGAATAATGTTCGAGCAATCTTTCGTTATAATCCGTAAGAAATAATGGATCAGACGCTTTCCAGAAAGACTCAATTATTTCGTCAGCATTATCATCATTAATATAATCAGGTTCTAATACATCAGAATTTCCGAGAATAAGCAACACCGAGTTAACAGTGAAATCATATTGTTCTAACTTATCCATCATATTAAGTGCAAGTTTGTATTCATCGTGAGACTGTTTCATTTTAGATATTCTATAATATAACAGACCTAATAATAGATGAACGTCTTTATCATCTTTTTTATTTCTCACTAACCGGTTAAGAAGCGTAATTCCCTTTTCCGGTTTACCCGCTCTTTCATACAATAGACCGAGCTTAATTATTGCATCATAATTCAATGTATCTTTCGAAAGAGCAGACAATAAATATTTTTCAGATTCCTTAAAATCTTTGTTGGCGGCTTCCTGCACGCTCATAAACATGCCGCTTTCCATCCGCACAGATTTATTAAACTCCTTAAAGTCATTTGCTTTCATATCGCCCAGACTTAAATATGCATTAACCTGGTTGGAATCGATTGTAATAATTTCCTTGTATTGTTTCATCGAACTTCTGCGGGCAAAGTCTTTCATTAAGTCAGCAAATGCATATCTGTATTCTAAATTCTCGGGCTCCAGTAATGCTGCTTTTCTAAAATACTCGTATGCAATGTTTCTGGAAAGGAACGTATCTTTTTTCAAATTGATTTTTGCTAATTCATAATAAGAAGCCGCATCTCCATACTTTCTAATCGATTCCTTAAAATATCTTTCTGCTAACGACACATCTTTTGAGTTTAGTGCTTCAATACCCTTTAAATAAAGATCAGTCTTTTCTTTTCCATCATAGAAAGTATTAATACAATAAATGTTAAATGAGAAACACGGAACTGGTATTGATAAGAATAGAAAAATTAAAAGAAATAATATGTTTGTTTTTGCGAGTTTCATCTTTGCCACGAAACAATTTAGTTAGAACTAATAATTAAAATCAATTCCAATTTATAATCCTAACGACTAATAAAAATTTTTCAACAGATTTGCAACCTTTCAAAATATGACTTCGTCTAAAAAGTTGAAGAAAATGGAAAGCTTATGAAAAAGATTTTTACATTGATTCTGCTTTCATCAATTACAGTTTACTCGAATAATGATCAGAAAGTAGTTCCATTAAAAAAAATTGATACGCCGATTGTTGTTGACGGTATAATAGATAAAGCATGGGATTCCGTAAACGAAATAAGTGGTTTCTTCCAGTTAGCACCTTATTATGGAAAAGATCCTTCAAAACATACATACGCTAAAATATTAACAACGGAAACTTCTCTTTACTGTCTAATTGTATGTTACGACGACCCGTTAAATATTCAGCAAAACACAGGAAAATTGGACGACTTCGGGGGGGATGTCGTCTCTTTAATGCTCGATACTTTTGGCGATAAACGAACCGCTTACAAATTTGCTGTAAGTGCTGCCGGTGTCCGTGCCGATTGCAGACTGCTTGATGATGCCCGCAACAGAGATTATAACTGGGATGGAATCTGGTTCTCGGATAGTAAAGTGTATGATTGGGGTTATGTCGTTGAAATTGAAATCCCTTACAAATCAATTCAGTATAACTCCAACCTTGAATATTGGGGAATAGACATTGACAGGTGGATACCATCGATTTCAGAAGATCAGTACTGGTGCCGTTACGAACAAAACGAAGGTCAGCGTGTTTCAAAATTCGGAAAACTTTTGTTCGAAGATTTCAAACCATCTGTAAAAGGATTAAACCTTGAAATATATCCTACTGCATTTGGTAAATTAACATATCTTGGCGGCAATAAATACAAAATGGATCCAAACGCAGGTCTCGATATTTTTTATAATCCTTCACCACAATTAACATTACAGGTTACTGCTAATCCGGATTTTGCTCAGATAGAAGCCGATCCATATGATTTCAATATTTCGCGTTACGAATCCTTCTTCTCTGAGAGAAGACCATTCTTTATTCAAGGGAACGAAATATTTATGCCATCGGGCAGACAGAGAAATTCCGGTTTTTATACTCCACTCGAACTTTTCTATTCAAGAAGAATCGGAAAGAAATTACCAGATGGAAGAGAAGTCCCAATAATTTTCGGAGCCAAGGCATTCGGTCGTTACGATGATTGGGAATACGGTGGATTTGTTGCACGAACACCCAAAAAAGATTTTACAAATTATGATGGAACAAATGCTAGCGAACCTTCAGCATATTTTATTTCAGGTAGAGTCAAAAAACAAATTATTGGTAATTCAAATGTTGGTGTTCTATTCGTAGGTAAGCAGACCACTGGTAATACTTATGGCGTACTTGATGTTGACGGAGCTTTCAGAGGTTCTTCATGGCAATTGTCGTATCAATTAGCGCGCTCAATAAAAAATTCGGATGGCGATTATGCTGCCTCTATGGGTTACATGAATTTTAGTGAAAATTGGGCAACAGGAATTAGAACCAGATATATAGGAGAAAACTTTGATGTCGATCAGGTTGGATATGTTCCGTGGAAAGGTACATTTCATCTTGCATCATTCACCGGTCCTATCTGGTATCCCAAAGAGGGTGCTGTCTCTCAAATATTAATTTATACAGGTCCTGTGCTTGATTATGAAAAAGTTGATAATTATACAGACCATGGATGGTTATTCGGTTACAATATGCAATTCAGAAGTAACTGGGGTTTCGAGGTTAATGCTTCACTTGGTAAATCCAAAGACCTTAAAGTGAAATACGATTCATATCAATTGACATACAGTTCCTGGTTTAGTATTAACCCAAAGTGGAATGCCAATATCTGGGGGGGATATACCAAGACTTATAATTTTTCAAGAGACTATTTGGCATTTTACTCATGGGCTGGCGGAAGTTTCTCGCTAAAAGCATCGGATATTATCCGGCTTGGAACATCCTTAAATATGTGGATAGAGGGAAATCCATCCGGTAATGTAGAGGATATTACTTATAACGCTCGTCCATGGATTTCGATTACACCTGTTAACGATCTTAATTTCTATCTCTACATAGATAACCTTTTCGTTAAGTCATCGGATAAATTAGAGCGGGTATTTATTGGCGGGTTATTTTCATATCAGTTTTCGCCAAAGAGCTGGATCTACTTTGCAATAAACGAAGCTCGCAACAGGTTTAACAGCACACGAACAATGGAATTAAGTGACAGAGTATCAGTATTGAAAATAAAATACCTCTATTACTTCTAATCCCCTTTCCTTCCATCAAAAACATGGTTAAATTAATCCCGAAAAAGCTCGGGATTTTTTATGTCATTTAGATTCATTGAACATCCGGCAGATATTGCAGTTGAAGTTGATGGTAATTCTTTAGAAGAACTTTTCAAATCGGCTTGCTATGCATGGCGCGAAGCTGCAATGAATATCACCTCGTTCAACAAAGAATCTTCCAAAAAATTTATTTTCAATGGATCGACTCCGGAAATACTTCTAATAGAATTATTAAGTGAATTAAACTTCCAGCTCTACAGCAAGAAGTGGGTGTTTGTAACCATTCAAAATTTATTAATTAACCAAATCGATTCCGGCTATCACCTCGAAATTGAATTATTCGGACAAACATTTCATCCCGAAATTCATAATATGAAAGAAGAGATTAAAGCAATAACATACCATCAGGTTAAGATAGAAAAAGTGGGCAATTTTTATAAAACATTGATTGTGTTCGACGTGTAAGTACAACACAATTTTTCTCCTGTTAATTTCGGAAAAGATAAAAATGAACATTCTCGGAATCGAAATAGAAAAGATTAATGATTATTTGTGGGAAATACCTAAATCCGGCGGAATGCTTGTACCGGGAAGAGTTTATGCTTCCGAAAAAATGTTCAAAGAAACACTCAAAAACGATGAAGCAATAAAACAGGTTATTAACGTTGCTCATCTCCCCGGTATTCAAAAATATTCACTTGCAATGCCGGATATACACTGGGGCTATGGATTTCCAATAGGCGGCGTAGCAGCTACAGATATTAATACCGGAGTAATTTCCCCCGGCGGTGTTGGATACGATATTAATTGCGGTGTCCGGCTTGCTAAAACTTCTCTCGATTACAATTCAATAAAGAACAGAATTCAAAAACTTGTTGAGAATTTATTCAACGATATACCAACAGGTGTTGGTTCAAGCGGTGCAATCAAAAAATTAAATTCACACGAAATAAAAAAAATTCTCAAGGATGGTTCAGAGTGGGCAATAACGAACGGATTTGGCACTGAAATGGATTTAGCACTTACAGAAGAAAACGGTAAAATTAAAGATGCTGATCCTGATGCCGTAAGTAATAGAGCAATTGAAAGAGGATTGGATCAGGCGGGAACACTCGGTTCGGGTAATCACTTTTTAGAGATCGACATAGTTGATGAAATATATGATGAGAATGTTGCAACCGTATTAGGATTATTTACCAATCAAATCGTCATTCAGATTCATACTGGTTCTCGCGGATTAGGTTATCAGGTATGCGACGACTATTTGAAAGTTCTTGTTAAGTCTGATAAAAAGTTCGGTTTTAATTTACCGGATAAGCAGCTTGCTTGCGCGCCAATTAAATCCGAAGAAGGGCAAAATTATCTTGGTGCTATGCGTTCTGCGGCTAACTTTGCATGGAACAACAGACAAATTATTATGCATCTGGCAAAAAAAAGTTTTAATCGCACTCTTAATATTTCCGATGCTGAACTTAACTTCTCATTGATATACGATGTTTGCCATAACATTGCTAAAATGGAAGAACACTCGATTGACGGTAAACCCAAGAAAGTATGTGTGCACAGAAAAGGTGCAACTCGTGCTTTCCCGGCAAACAATAATCTGATACCGGATAAGTACAAAAGTATTGGTCAGCCCGTTCTAATACCCGGCGACATGGGAAGATATTCTTTTGTTTCGATTGGAACAGAGAAAGCAATGGAGGAAACTTTCGGAAGTTCATGCCATGGTGCCGGAAGAGTTCAGAGCAGACATCAGGCACTTAAAGCGGCTAAAGGTAAAAATCTGATTGACGAATTAACAAAGAAAGGAATTGTTATTCAGGCAAAAGGTTATAAAACTATTGCAGAAGAGATGCCGCATGCTTATAAAGATGTTTCGGATGTAGTTGATGTAATGCATAATGCTGGAATAAGTACTAAAGTTGCAAAGTTAAAACCTGTTGGTGTAATTAAGGGATAAAAAAAAGCCGGCATGTAACCGGCTCTTTTGAAGAGTTATTTTAAGTCAACACGGAAATTGAATTCTCTTTGTCATCTGATCCCATTTAACAACTTGCTCTGCATTTAATAATGCTTTAATATCTTCCATCAATTTCTTATTCAGTTTGCAAATTGAATCTCTAATTCTAATTGATTCCGGATTATCTTTAATTTGTTGACGCGTCTCCAGGTTAAGTTTTCTAATTTTTTCATTTGCTTCCTGACGTGTAATTTTATTATTCTTCAAATCATCCATAATAAGTTTGCGCTGTTCATTAGCAGCTTTTACAATATCCTTATTTGCCTCTTGAAATGCGACCAGTAACGGTTTAAGTGATTCATGATAGGATTTCATTAATGTCCGGATATCGATCACCTGTGTTTCGGTTAGATCTAATCTGCGGAATATCAAACCAAACTGTTTTGTAAAATCGAAATTTACAAGCCATGGAATTCCGCGTATTACCGGATTGTTAGCGTTAAGATTATTTGTAAGTGATGGTATTCCAAAGTTGAAAAGTGAATTGCTGAATTTCATTTCGGAAGATAAAGTTGCATCTTCAATTCCGTTTAGAATATCGTCATTGTCAATAATAATGAATTGAGGAGAGTCGAAGTTGGTTGATTTAACTGGTTCAACTTCATTGGACTGACTGCACCTCCAAATTCCAATAATCAGTAGTGGAATCAATAAACCGAGTAGTTTAATTCGTTTCATTTCTACCTCCATTAATAAATTTTACTAATAAGAGACAACTCATTTTTTTCAACGGTTTAATATAATTATCGGCGATATAAGACTCTACAACATAAATTCAGTGAATAATTGCGGTCACAACTTTGGAATTATTAAGTATGTAAACTATTTTCGTCCCATCAGATTAATAAAAAAGGACTATATGAACAGAATAATTAACGGACTTTCAGTAAATACATTTGGAGATGAAAAAAATCAACCGGTAATTTTTGTACATGGATTTCCATACGATCACACAATGTGGGAAGAACAGATAAATTTTCTTATGGATAAATATTTTTGTGTAGCTTATGATGTAAGAGGACTTGGCGCAAGCTTTGTGGGTGATGGACAATATACAATGGAATTTTTTGTAGACGATTTATTTTCCATAATATCCGAACTGAAACTTAAGAAGCCAATTTTATGCGGACTTTCTATGGGCGGATACATTGCTTTACGTTCCGTTGAAAAGAATCAGGATCTTTTTTCTGCGCTCATATTATTGGATACACGTTCCGAAGCTGATGATAACACCGGTAAACTAAAACGTGCCGCCGGTATAAATCAAATTAATAGAGAAGGATTGGAAAAATTTGTTAAAGCATTTGTAACATTCTGCTTTGCTGATGAAGCCCCGATTGAGCAAGAAGAAATGTTCAACAGGACTCTTCAGAAATCATACAAGCACAATCCGGTTGGGGTTAAAGGATGCATAATTGCAATTATGAGCAGAACAGATACAACTCACTTTTTACAACAGATTAAAATACCCACTCTTGTAATTTGCGGTTCATTCGACAAACTTACTCCCCCGTTAGTTATGAGAGCTATGGCAGAAAAAATACACGGAAGTGAGTTTGCCGTTGTTCCAAGAGCTGGACATATGACACCGCTTGAGAATCCTGCTAATGTTAATGATCTTATCGGAGGGTTCTTAAAAAGAAAATTTGGCAAATAAAATTACTTCTGAATTACACTGTCTATACTCTTAAACTCTTTTATTCTTTCCGGCTGCTTAACTTTTTTAAGAGTATCTTTTTCTATCTTCAATTCCTCTTTAATCTTTTCTTCAACCTGTCTCGGGATTAATTGTGTATCGAAGTAACCGGATGTTGATAATATCAAACCAACCGTAATAAGGATTGAACAAAGTACGGGAATAAAAATATCGCTAACCCAACCCAAAATTTTAAAAGGCAGCTTTAGAAAACCAGAAATTATATTTGTCCCTTCTTTGCCAAGATTTTTATCAATATACTTTATCCGCAAGGATAACTTTATAATTGTTAAAGTTAGACCCCAGCAAATAATCGTCCCGACAGAAAGAACTATTACAAGATAGTTATGCGAAAAATTTGAAGCTACAATTGCAAGTACAACCAATACAATAAAAAATATTATAAAGAAATTAGTTCTTTGATTCAGAAGCGATTCAGCGAAATGCCGTTCCTGATTAAGATCAATTGATTTGGATTTATCGTCGTCTCTTGGTGTATACATTCTTGCCATTATCAAACCTCCCGGTCTTAGTAAAACTCAACTTTATAACTTTTCATTTTACCGTTTGAATAATCGAACTTAGCGCTGAAAAATTTATTCTGAAAAAGCCATGGAATAAAAACCCTGTCACCTTCCCACAAATTCAATTCCAGCAATTTTTCATTTGGAATCCATTCAAGTTTTCCTTCGTGAGAATCAATTAATTTACCTTTAAAATTATTAGCGGTAAACATAAAAACATACCAATCCTTTTTACCATCGAACATAGGGAATGTAATAAATCCGTGCAGTCTTGGTTTCTTAATTATTAGTCCGCTCTCTTCTCTTACTTCACGAATAACACAATCTTCAGGAGTTTCGCCGGCTTCAAATTTACCTCCAAGTCCGTTCCATTTGCCTTCATGCATATCATTTTTCTTTTTGATACGATGAAGCATGAGTGTTCTGCCTTCACTAATTACATAACATAAAGTTGCTAATTGCATTTCACGGTTCAATAATTTTATTTAACTGAATCAGTAAGTAATTTGGAAATATCATCGAGTTCTTCAAGAAACCATTTTACTTTTTCGGGTTTAGCGCGTTTACTATCGCGGACAAGCGCAAGCCATAATTTACATTCGTTCGCAAATTTTACTGCGGCAAGGGTGTAATCTTTCAATTCTTTTTTAGAAGCGGCTGCCGTAGCATCAATGTAGTTACTAATAACACTTGTTCCGCTGCTGAAAAGTTCATCAGACATTTTTAATGAAACGTTGTCTTTAGGGAGGTGATCGATAAATTCAATTAGTTTGAGGGTTAGAAAATATAAACGCTTTCTAAATTCGCCGCGGGTTGTATCTTTAATCAACTTTCCTCCGGATTATTCTGATGTTAAACCCAAATATTGATTTTTCAACAGGTAATTTTTTATATAGTCCCCCACACCTTCTCTCAGATTCATAATTTTTTTATCGTAACCGGTAAGTTTAATTTTAGTTGTGTCTGCCTCTGTAAAGTATTGGTACTTACTTTTAATTTCTTCTGGCATATCAATAAATTCGATATTGACAGGTTTGTTTAATGCTTCGAAGACAGAATGAACCAGATCTAGCCATGTCTGTGCACGACCTGTTCCTATATTATAAAGACCATTATGATTTTTATGTTCAAAGAAATGAAGTGTCATTTCAACGGCATCTTTAACATAAATAAAGTCGCGCTTCTGTTCGCCGTTCTTAAATTCCGGTTTGTATGATTTGAATAAATTCACTTTACCCGTATCGCGCACCTGTTCAAAAGCTTTATGAACAACGCTGCGCATATCGCCTTTATGATACTCGTTTGGTCCATATACGTTAAAAAATTTTAGCCCTACAACTTTATCGGTAAGACCGTTTCTTTTAATCCATGTATCAAAAATATGTTTGGAATAGCCATACATGTTTAAGGGATGGAGATTGTTGAGAGAGGAATCATCATCCTCGTAGCCATTAGATCCATCTCCGTAAGTAGCTGCTGATGAAGCATAAATAAAGCGGATTCCATTTGCAAGTGAATATTTGGCAAGCTCTTGCGAGTAATGAACGTTGTTGTTCATCAGATAATCTGCATCTTTTTCAGTAGTTGATGAACAAGCCCCCATATGAATTATATTGGTAATTTTAAATGGAACATTCCGGTTCAATATCATCCCAATGAAATCGTCTTTGTGAATAAAATCCTCGTAGCCAAGACCCAAGAGGTTTTTCCACTTATCATCCTTACCAAGTTCATCAACAACAATAATTTTATCGATCCCCATTCTATTAAGCTTCCACACAATGGCGCTTCCAATAAATCCTGCTCCTCCGGTAACAACTATCATAAACTTCTCTTTTATTTATTATATTTGAACGAAAGTTAAGTATAACTATAATTTGAATCAAAGCTTATATATATCTGCTAAATATATTTACTCGATTTTATACTCTTGATCATGCTCTTGCTCTTGATCATGCTCTTGCTCATGATCTTAGCCATGAAGTATAAAAAGTTCATAAGAATAATTAACTACGAGAAAGGAATAAAAAGGTTCACACGATATGAGCAGCAATTTTTCCAATATCAAAATAATTTTAAGTGAAAGAATATTAGTTCTCGATGGCGCAATGGGAACATTAATTCAGCGTCATAAACTTACCGAAGAACAATTCCGCGGAGAAAAGTTTAAAGACCATCCGGTAGAAATTAAAGGTAACAACGATCTACTGGTTCTAACACAACCGGACATCATTAAAAATATACACCGTCAATATCTTGAAGCGGGTTCGGACATAATTGAAACAAATACATTCAACGCTAATGCAATTTCTCAGGCAGATTATCAAACTGAAAACCTCGTCTATGAGATTAACTTCCACGCAGCTAAAATTGCTAAAGAAGCCGCAGTAGAATTCACAAAAATAAATCATGACAAACCCAGATTTGTTGCCGGAGCTTTAGGCCCTACTAATAAAACTCTTTCTCTTTCACCGGATGTAATGGACGCCGGGTTTAGAGCCGTAACTTTTGATTACATGAAAGATGCTTACAAAGAACAAGCGAGAGGACTAATAGATGGTGGTGCCGACATATTATTGGTAGAGACAATTATAGACACACTCAATTCCAAAGCTGCATTATTCGGATTAATGGAATTAATGCAAGAAACCGGTAAAGAATTACCAATCATGATTTCCGGCTCAATAATAGATATGAGCGGAAGAACTCTTTCAGGTCAGAATACAGAAGCATTTTATATTTCTATTTCACACACAAAAAATTTATTAAGCGTAGGATTAAACTGTTCGCTGGGCGCTTCACAGATGCGATCTTTCATTTCAGAATTATCACGAATCGCAAATACATTTGTAAGTTTATATCCTAATGCCGGTTTACCGAATGAGTTTGGCGGATATGATGAAACACCGTCATCAATGTCGTCGGTATTAGAAGACTATCTAAAAGAAGGATACGTTAATATAATTGGAGGCTGCTGCGGCACAACACCCGAACATATCAAGTACTTTTCTGAAATTGCAGCAAAGTATAAACCGAGAAAAATTCCGGCTGTTAAACCATTGCTAAGTCTTAGCGGTTTAGAACCATTAATATTCAGACCCGATTCAAATTTTATAAACGTTGGTGAAAGAACTAATGTAACAGGATCAAGAAAATTCGCCCGACTAATTAAAGAAGAAAATTTTGATGAGGCATTAACTGTAGCCCGTGAACAGGTTGAAAACGGTGCACAGATATTAGATGTGAATATGGATGAAGGTCTTATCAATTCCGAAGAAATGATGACCAAATTCTTAAACCTTTTAGCTGCCGAACCTGATATTGCAAGAGTACCGATAATGCTCGACTCTTCCAAATGGAGTGTTATTGAAGCCGGACTTAAATGTTTACAAGGAAAAGGAATAGTTAATTCTATCTCATTAAAAGAAGGCGAAGAAATATTTAAAGAACATGCTCGCAAAATATTAATGTTTGGTGCTGCAGTAATTGTTATGGCATTTGATGAAGAAGGTCAGGCAGATTCTTTTGAAAGAAAAATTAAAATCTGCGAACGTGCATATAAAATTTTAACTGAAGAAGTCGGCTTCCCTCCACAGGATATAATTTTCGACCCGAATATATTTGCCATTGCAACTGGAATTGAAGGACATAATCAATATGCAATAAATTATTTTGAAGCAACAAAATGGATTAAGAAAAATCTGCCTTATGCAAAAGTGAGCGGCGGGATAAGTAATGTTTCTTTTTCATTTAGAGGAAACGATATAGTACGCGAAGCTATGCATTCAGCATTCTTATATCATGCTATTGAAGCCGGAATGGATATGGGTATTGTAAATGCCGGACAACTTGCTGTCTATGAAGAAATACCAAAAGATTTATTAGAAATGGTTGAAGATGTTCTTTTAAACCGTAGAAAAGATGCAACCGAGCGTCTGGTTGATTATGCAAACAAAATTATTCAACAGGAAAAAACCGAAAAGAAGACCGATGAATGGAGATTGCTTCCAATAAACGAAAGGTTAAAATACGCACTTATAAATGGGGTTACCGATTACATCGACCACGATTCTGAAGAAGCACTGAAAACATACTCTTCAGTTCTGGAAATTATTGAAGGTCCATTAATGGACGGAATGAATGTAGTTGGTGATTTATTCGGTTCCGGTAAAATGTTTTTACCCCAGGTTGTAAAAAGCGCACGTGTGATGAAAAAAGCTGTAGCCGTTTTAATCCCGCATCTCGAAAAGCAAAACTTGAAAAACGATTCTGTTAAATCTGTACCCACAGTATTGCTTGCTACAGTAAAAGGTGATGTTCATGATATTGGTAAAAATATTGTTGGTGTAGTTTTAGGATGCAATAATTATGATGTGATTGACCTTGGTGTAATGGTTCCATCGGATAAAATTATTTCGACTGCGATCGAGAAAAAAGTTGATGTAATAGGTCTAAGCGGTTTAATTACTCCTTCGCTAGATGAAATGGTTCATGTTGCAAAGGAAATGGAAAGAATCGGTTTGCAAATTCCGCTACTTATCGGAGGCGCAACAACTTCACGTATTCATACCGCTGTTAAAATTGCACCGGAATATTCTCATTCAACTATTCATGTTCTCGATGCTTCTAAAAGCGTTAACGTTGTAAGTAATTTATTGAGTGAGAACAAATCAACATTCCAGAAAGGGATAAAAGATGAATACGAAAAACTACGCATTGAACATAACAGGAGAAAAACCGTAAGAGAATATTTATCTTTAGATGAAGCAAGAAAAAATAAGCTCAATCTGAATTGGGAGAATGTAAAACCGCATAAACCAAACAATCCCGGCGTTACAGTATTAAACAATGTGGATCTATCAATAATTAGAAAGTATATCGACTGGACTCCTTTCTTTTCTACATGGGAATTGAAAGGAAAATTTCCTGAAATATTTGGCGACAATAATTACGGTGATGAAGCAAAAAGGATCTATAACGATGCTAATTCTCTTCTCGATAAAATAGTAAATGATAAGTTACTTGCCGCAAACGGAATTGTCGGTCTCTTCCCCGCTAATTCATTAGATGATGATATAGAAATTTATTCCGATGAAAGTAGAAGCGGAATACTTGCAACCCTCCACACTTTACGTCAGCAGATAATTAAATCGAAAGATATTCCAAACTTAGCTCTGGCGGATTATATCGCACCAAAAAATTCCGGTGTTAATGATTACATAGGAATGTTCGCTGTTACAACGGGAATTAGAATTGAAACACTTATTGAAAAATTTACAAATGAACACGACGATTATAATGTAATTATGACCAAAGCAATTGCCGATCGGCTGGCTGAAGCTTTTGCAGAATATCTGCATGAGAAAGTCCGGAAAGAAATCTGGGGATATGCAACCGGCGAGAAATTTTCCAATGAAGAATTAATTCATGAAAAATATATTGGGATTAGACCTGCACCAGGTTATTCTGCTCAACCGGATCATTCAGAAAAACTGACAATCTGGAAATTGCTGGATGTTAAAGCTAAAACAGGAATAAGTCTTACAGAAAGTTTAGCAATGTATCCCGCAGCTTCTGTTTGCGGACTCTACTTTGCAAATCCTGATGCTAAATATTTCTCGGTTGGTAAAGTAAGTAAAGACCAGGTTGATGATTACAGAAAGCGAAAAGGAATCAGCTTAAAAGAAGCAGAGAAATGGCTCCGTCCAATTTTGAATTATGACGGGAGCGATTGAATATAATTTACTATTTTCGGTCAGCAGTATTTAACAGGTAATAGCATTACAATGAATAAAAAAAATTTCCGTACCGGTGCTATTGGTGCATTAATGGACGAATACGAACGCGCCGCTTCCGATTTGATAACTATCTTAGAAAAATTACCCGCTGATAAATTCAATAGAATTTACGATCCCAAAACTACTGATGAACACTGCAGATCAATCAAGTCAATTATTAATCATGTTATTGATGCAGCTTACAGGTATGCAAATCAAATAAGAATTTTTTTAGCAATCGTTCCTGTTAAACCGGAATTCAAAATTGAAAGCACAAACGATGCGGTTAGAGCAATTAATAAAGTTCTGACTTTTACTGCAAATTCAATTGAAGGATTCTGGAATCTTTCAGAAGAGCAAATTCTTGCTACCCGTCAGCAAACAAAATGGGGATTATACGATATTGAAATGATGTTCGAACATGCTATTGTTCACATTCTTCGTCATAGAAGACAAATAGAAAAATTTCTTTCACAATAAATTGGGACTGTTATGTTTAAAAAAACTTTTACTCTTTTCATAGTCCTCTTCATTTCATTTACATCTCTTGCGCAAGAGAAAATAGATTACCAGGTAATGCAAAGAATCAAAAGAGAAGGACTTGAAAACTCTAAAGTGATGGAGTATTTAAGTTTTCTAACTGACATTTATTCGCCCCGACTTGCCGGATCGAATCAGTATAGAGAAGCCGGTAAATGGGTTGTTAATAAATTAACCGAACTCGGTTTACAAAATTCCAAAATGGAACCATTTGGTACTTTAGGACGCGGATGGGAATTACAGAAATTCTACTTTGCAATGACTGAACCTCAGTACATGCCGATTATCGGATATCCTAAAGCATGGACTTCAGGATTTAATGGAATGATTGAAGGCAACCCTGTATTAATAGATATTAAAAAAGAAGAAGACCTTCAGCAATTCAAAGGCAAGCTTAAGGATGCAATAGTATTTATGCAAGGTGAACAGGAATTAACAACATCATTCGAACCGGATGCAAAAAGATATACCGAACAGGAACTTAAAGAATTACAGATGCTTCCTGAACCGGGTGCAAGATCTCCATTTGCTAACCGAATGGAAGAATTCATAGCTCGTAACAGATTAAGACAATCGATATCAGCATTTCTTGAGCAGGAAGGTGCCGCTGTTACAGTTGAACCGGCTCAGGGAAGATACGGTACAATATTCGTTCAGAGCGGCGGTTCATACCGCAAAGGTTCTCCTAAAGCAATTCCTCAGGTAGTAATGGCGGTAGAACAATATAATAGAATTGTAAGAATTCTTAAACAGAATATTCCTGTTAAGCTGGAAATGGAATATCAAGCTAACTTTGTTGAAAGTGATTCTCTTGGTTATAATGTAATTGCAGAAATTCCTGGAACAGATAAAAAATTGAAAGATGAAATCGTTATGCTTGGCGGTCACTTCGATACATGGCACGCAGGAACCGGCGCTACAGATAATTCATCCGGCTGCGCCGTTGCATTAGAAGCTGTAAGAATTTTAAAAGCAATTGGTGTTCAACCAAGAAGAACAATCAGAATTGCAATGTGGGATGCCGAAGAAGTTGGTCTGATTGGCTCGCGGGAATATGTTAAAAATCATTTCTTTGATAGAGAAAAAAAAGAGAAGAAACCGGACTATGATAAATTCTCAGCTTACTTTAACTACGATAACGGGACAGGAAAGATTAGAGGAATTTATACTCAAGGAAATGAAGCTGTTGCACCAATCTTTGAAGAATGGCTTAAACCATTTCATAGTCTTGGAGCAACAACTGTTACAGTTAGAAATACTGGGGGAACAGATCATCAATCATTCGATGGTGCAGGATTGCCGGGTTTTCAATTTATTCAGGACGAAATTCATTACGATACAAGAACACATCACTCCAATATGGATGTTTATGACCTTGCGATGCGAGGCGATTTAATGCAGTCCGCTGTTATTATGGCTGCATTCGTTTATAATGCTGCTATGCGCGATGAAAAACTACCGCGTAAATATTTTGATCCGAACGAAGAGAGAGCGAGAAGACCGAGGTTTTAACTTAATTAATTCTTAATGAGGGGAATATCAGTTCCCCTCAAGGAATAACTTTTTAACTGGAGCTGTAAATGGGTTTGTTTGATAGGCAATCGAAAAATCCCATAATCGCCACATACAGAAATATGGGTAAAAAAATTACTTGTCCTAATTGTGGTAACACTAAATTTGAAGTACGGGATGTTTTGTTAAATACTACGGCAATGACGTTCTTCGGCTTCGACTGGGCAAATAAAAATGCTTCTGCAATGATCTGTACTCAATGTTCTAGAATTGAATGGTACTTTAATCCACCGAAAATTATAAATGAATGATCTATGGTTAATCAAAAAAAAATAATTGAGATTTTTGAAAAGTGGGCTGGTGAAAAATCTGTTTCATTTACTCCCCTTCCTATCTCCGGGTCCATAAGAAGATACTTCAGGATTCGAAGCAATAGTAAGACTGCTCTGGCTGTTTATAATACTGATAAACGTGAAAACCAGGCATTCATATATCTTGCAAAACATTTCGGAAAGCATCAATTAAATGTTCCGAAAATTTATTCGCAGAATCTGAATGAGAACATTTACCTTATAGAAGATCTGGGTGACACAACACTATATTCACAAATAATCAATTCTCCAGGGAATAAATTTACCGGCTCAATTCATTTAATTGAAAATGCTCTTTCGGAACTTCCACGATTTCAGATTACTGCTTCTAAGGATATCGATTATACAAAATGTTATCCACGCCCGGCTTTCGATAAGCAGTCAATTATGTGGGATCTCAATTATTTCAAATACTATTTCCTTAAATTGTCCGGAATCAGTTTCGACGAACAAAAACTTGAGGATGACTTCAAGTTGTTTTCAAACTTTCTTATTACTGCCGATAAAAATTATTTTATGTACCGTGATTTCAATTCAAGGAATATTATGGTTAAGAACGGGGACTTATACTTTATCGATTTTCAAGGCGGAAGAAAAGGTCCTTTGCAATATGACCTGGCTTCTTTTCTCTTCAGTTCTAAAATAAGTTTTAATGACGAGCAAAGAGAAAATCTTTTTGAGCATTATATTGAATCTGTTCTTGCATACAAAAAAGTTGATGCCGCAAAATTTAAAAAACACTATTATCCCTTTGTGCTTGTAAGAATTTTGCAAATGTTAGGTACATATGGATATAGAGGTTATTTTGAAGGTAAGCCCCACTTTTTAACAAGCATCCCTTTTGCTGTGAACAATCTAAAACTGATAATTGCTAAGAAGAAAATAAATCTAAAGCTTCCAGAACTTACTAAATCTCTTCTGGCAATTGTTCAATCAGATAAATTTTTGGGATTGGTTGGAAATTCTGTAGAAACAAAAAAGTTAACAGTACGAATAAATAGTTTTTCATACCGGGATAAACTTCCTGTTGATTACACGGGTAACGGAGGTGGTTTCGTTTTCGATTGCCGCGCTATTCCAAATCCGGGGCGACTTGATGAGTACAAACCATTAACCGGAAAAAATAAATCCGTGCAGCAATTTCTTGAATCGCAAGGCGAAGTTGTAAAATTTCTAAAAGAATCTTTCGATTTGGTTGAACAATCTGTTGTTAACTATATTCAAAAAGGATGGACAGATTTAATGATAAATTACGGATGTACCGGCAGTCAGCACCGCTCCGTCTATTGCGCTGAAAAGTTAAGTGAGTATTTGAAACACAAGTTCGATATTAACGTTGTGGTATGTCATACTAAACTGAATCAACAAGATATTTTTTAACCATGAAAGCTTTCATACTTGCCGCCGGATTAGGAACCAGACTTAAACCATTAACGGATTTTAAACCGAAAGCACTGGTTGAAATAAACGGTATTACCCTTCTCGAACATTTATTACTAAAGTTAATTCGCTCAGGATTCGATTCGGTTATTATTAATGTTCATCATTATGCGGATCAGATAATTGAATTTGTTAAATCAAAAGAATTCTTCGGGATTGAAATTGAATTCTCAAACGAAACCGGATTACTTTTAGATACCGGCGGCGGGCTAAAAAAAGTTAAGTGGTTCTTCAATAACAGCCAACCGTTTCTTATCCATAATGTAGATATATTTTCTAACATCGATCTAACTGAACTCTACAGTAATCATGTAAATAATAATTCTATTGCAACACTTGCTGTTCAAAAAAGAAATTCATCCAGGTATTTTCTTTTTGATAAAGAAAAAAATTTGTGCGGATGGATAAACGAAAAA
>JAGVBL010000045.1 GCA_020059785.1 Ignavibacteriales bacterium
ACCTTTGGTTAATTGCAATCGGCACATTTGTGTTTTGGTTTGCGGGATTTGTATCTCATTATTCTCCACTCTATACACTTTATTGGCCTCTTCCGGCAGATTTTTCTCAGTTTAGTGTTTTAGGTGGAACATTCTTTATTGTTGGGATTGCGCTAGTGATGGTAGGAACTGCTTTTTTTGTCATCAATATTTATAAGACTATCACATATACTCCGGAAGGATGGGAAAAACAACCAAAAGGAGCGCTAATTAAATCTGCACTTGGTTTAACCGGTTTATCCAATCTCTTCTCAAAAAAGAAAAAAGAACATTTGGTTTCTCTTCCTGTCGCTGCAATTGCAAGAGGTACGGTTGATACAGCTTTTAATGCTGTTGTAATATTATTCGCCGGCGTTCTAATCTTAATTTATATGGTTGCGGAATTGTTTGGAGTAAGTCTAAAACATTCGGCTATTGATGCTTTATTGTATAAAAATATTTTCTGGTGGGGTCTTGATTTAATTGCCGATGGATTGGTTCTAATATTTGTTGCCGGCACTTGGTATTTACTCGCAACTTTAATTACTGGTAAAAAATTATTCATGGAAAACTGGGCTCGTGCAGCTTTATTTATTGAAATGATTGTTAGCTGGACAGTTTGGTCTCATCATTTAATGTCGGATCAAGCACAACCCGGTATATTGAAAATTCTGTCCGGAGAAATGGTTACCGCATTTGAACTGATTACTCAAGGTTTAGCTTTCTTTATTACACTTGCAACACTGTGGAGCGCAAGACCGTTAAAAATGAGTTATCCATTAAAATTTTTGCTCGGTGGCTTGCTTGGTTTTGCTTTAGCTGTTCCTGCTGGTATTATGCAAGCAGATCTAGGATTGAATCGAATTCTTCATAATACCCAGTGGATTGTTGGACCTCACGTTCATGTTGCAATATTAGTAGGTTTAACTATGACATTATACTCTGCAATATATTTTCTCTTTCCAATTCTTACTAACGGTGCCAAACTTTATAGCGATAAATTAGCGAACTTCCATTTCTGGGCACATCTTCTTGGAGGTATTGGAATGGGAGCTTTTATGGGAATGGCCGGCTTAAGAGGAATGTTACGTCGTTCAATCTACCTTAATGGTGAATTCAATATATATATGATATTGGCAGCCATTTCCGGCTCACTCCTTCTTCTCGCGTTTTTGGCTTTCTTCTATAATATTGTAATGAGTGTCGGTTTGAAAGGTGTGATTGGAATCTTCATGCCATCAAAATTAAAAACAACTGATTTGCTACCAGCAGAGAAATAAATCAAATAGTATTTAACATTTTTTATGACAAAGCCCGGTGTTTTCATCGGGCTTTGTTTTAATTATTTGTCCTAATCCAAATTTTAAAATTTAGCAGTAAATCCCAGTATTGGCATAACTCCAAAATCATATCGCGGCTCTCTGGTTATTGTTCCGTCCTTACTGGTTTTGAACGAATATGAAACTACATTATCCCTGTTATAAACATTCCACAAATCGAGGTAAACAGAAAATGACCAATTATCAAAAACAAATTGTTTATCAATTCGAATGTCTAATTTGTGGTAATCGGGATAACGCGCAGAATTTTTTTCTCCGTCAACTATATAAAACGAATCCTTTTGTTTTACAACTCCAATTACAGGCGTATAAGGATTGCCTGAAGCATATTGAAACTTAGCTCCAATCTGCCAGCCGGTTCCAATTTCAAGACCAAAAATAAGATTTAATATATGGGGTCTATCATATTCGAAGTTGTAGAGGTTAAGGGATTCATAATCTCTTCTTTTTGATATTGAATAAGAATAAGAAGCGCTTCCTACAAAACCTTCAGTAAATTTCTTTTGAAGCGAAAATTCAATTCCTTCTGCATAACCGCTTCCGGTATTGATTAAAAGGTTCGAACTATCAGGATCAACTATCAGGCTCGAAAACTCTTTGTGATAAATTTCAACTCCCACTTTTGTATCCAATCCCAATCGGTATTCTATTCCGGCAATGTAATAATCGGCATAACTGCTTTTCAATGAAAGGTTTCTTTCATCAGGCGCTACTTCGTAGCTTGCAGGAGACTGGTAATATCGTCCCCAGGCAAAATTCAGCTGCGTTCTTTCGTATAAATAATATGAAAGAGAAATTCGAGGACTAAAATTGTTTTCATTTGTTAGCGAAAAATAATCGTAACGCAAACCGGCAGAGATCACCAGCGGATCAAAAATGCGGAAAGATGACTGCAGAAAAAACATTGACTTAAATTCGGCATCGGGTTGATAAGAAATTATGCTTGTGGGAATAATTGTTCCGTTCCGGATTGTATCGGCAGGACTCCAGGATTCATTTTTAGAATTGATCACTTTAAATTGTCCGCCAAGTTTCATATTTAATTTAGGTGAAAATTGATAATTAAATTCGGACTTCAAACTGAATTCATCTTCTCGAATATCTTCACCCAGTAAATCACGGTCCAACTCCGTACCTTGAATTGTATTCCAACCGTTGCTTGTGCAAGAAGCCGTAACTAATGAGAATGCTTTTTCGGAAATGAGTGAACGCCAATTAATTCCGATTGCTGCGCCGTAATCATCGCGGGTTAAATAGTCAAATCGATTCCAGCTGTATGTTTCTCCTCTCTCTCTTCCTGTTCGTTCAATTTGATCAACATAATAAAATCCCACGAGACTGATTCTGTTGGCTTTATTCAAATCAAAAGAAATTTTCCCGACCGCATCGTAATAATTCGGCGCTACAGGTTTATCAAGAAGTGATGTTATCAAATCGAAATAACCACGTCTAAGTGAAAATACCATATTAGTATTTTCGGTAATCGGTCCGTCCATTGTTACGCCAAAGCCGGCAATATTTAAATTTGCATCGGTATTCATAGTCTCTTTGTTTCCCTCTTTAAGAGTCATATCAAAAACAGATGACATTTTATCGCCATACTTTGCTGGGAATCCTCCGGTTAAGAAATCTACTTTTTGAATTAATGCTGGATTTACAATGCTGATTACTCCCATTGATTCTCCGGTTCTGGCAAAATGTATCGGGTTATAGACTTCGATATTATCAAGCAGGGTGAGATTTTCTTCCGGGCTACCGCCCCGTACAATTAATTGCGCGCTTTTTGTGCCAGCTGTTGCAACGCCTGGCATTGATTGCATTACCCGGAAAATATCTTCTGCTGAACCTGGCGATCTTCTTATTTCTTCGGGGGATATCGTTCTGAAGCTAACTGGATTTTCATCCGGCTTTGCAAAATAATCAGCGGTAACTCTAACTTCTTCTAATTCCATTGCAGCGGAATGAAGTTCAAAATTTACTGTGTGATTTCGATTAGGATTTATTGTAACATCAGTATATAATATAGATTTATAGCCAATCATTGATGCTTTTAGAGTATAATTACCGTATGCTACATTTTTTATAACGTAATATCCATTCTCATCGCAAGCAGAGCCTATATTTGTTCCTTCAATAATAATATTAGCACCGGGAAGGGGTTGTTTTGTAACTGCGTCTCTCGCTTCGCCGGAAATTATACCCGTTGCACTCTGAGACCTTGTTTGACCAGCAAGAACAACAAGCGCTAAAATTATTAATAAAAAAATTGTTTGAATACTATAAGATGAGTTTTTATTCACTATAATTTCCTTTTTTCTATTTGTAAACTATTAGATACATAAATCGCATATAAGATGCGCTTAATAAAGCTTAATCGGATAGGTTAAAGGTGGGTAAAATTATTATGATGAAATTACTACCAATAAAAATTAGTTCCCCGTACTGTTATATTTATCCAATCGCTTGAACAATTTAGTTCTTCATATTAGAATTCATAACCTGCCGATAAGTAAACTTGATCTCTGCCGAGTTCATTCCGTCCATACAATAATGAAATCGGCCCAATCGGAGATATGGTTACAAAGCCTATGGAAATCCCGCCTATTAGATTATCCCATCTGAAATTGCTGTACTTTTCAAAGACATTTCCATAGGTAACGTTAAATTGGAAATTTATTTTTTTAATAGTTTCAATAAGATATGTTATTCCAAAAATTGCATAGTGATTTCCCCATAATTCATCTCTACTAAAACCGGGCATAATCAATGATCCACCAATCCTGAATTTTTCATAGATCGGTAATTTTTCGTTAGAAGTACCGATTTTAACGAATGGATTTATTCTTTGCTTGAAAGGTAGAGGGAATACTCCGCTCAATTCAGTGCTCATTTTTGAAAATGGTTGAGTATTTTTTTCATAATTCAAAATCGTTTCACCTTCCATCACAAATCTAATACCCTTAGTGGGTAGATAACGATTGTCGGTATTATCTATATTCATTTTACCGTAGAGAAAGAGATTATCCTTATTTTCGTAACCATCGTTGGTTCGATTATTTTTGTACCAAATTCTTTCCCATCTTAATCCGCCTGAAACATGGATTTTCCTGTATGCCTGAACCCCTATAGAAAATAAACCAACAACCCGTTTAAAATCCATCTGATCATAATGATCTCCCGCAGTATTATATAAATAGGGATATTCGCTTTCATAGTATAGGCCGTTATTAAAAGTTAGTGGGGTACCAAAGAACCGATCATTAGCCATTTCAATGCCGGCTTTAGTCCGTAGCTTTCCAAAACGGAATAACGGCATTAATCTTTCGCCCCATCCAAACAAATTGAAGTGAATTATCTGTACAAAACCGCTCACCCCTTCATCTTCTCGGTAATTAACTCCAAACCCAATTGTTCTTGGATATTTTTCTATTACCTTTATATTCACTTTTAATTTTTCATTTGATAGAGTATCAAGCTCTAACCAAACATTATTAAAAAGATTGGATGCATAAATATTTTTTGTACTCTGAACAGCAATTCCTAAATTAAATTTATCTCCAACTGATAGGGCAAAATCGTCCAGGATAGCTTCAGAAAAAAGATATTCGTTACCAATAACATTTATTTCTCCAATTATTGATTTTTCTAAAAGCGTTAAATCAAGTTGGTGTTTAGTTTTTTTATTCTCTAAAATTTTATATGGTATAATTTTTTTGATCTCATTCATTTTGCCTTTCGCAGCACGGTACCCTTTTGCAATAAGCGAATCAAACTCACTATAATCAGTAGAGGAGTGTTGACCTAATTGAGGTTCAATTAATACATCGGCAAGTGCAATATTTTTCTGCTTCAGCTCACGAATCATAATATCGATTGTATGATCTGCAATTTCCATTAAATTAGTTGGTTCCTTACCCAAGGGGAAAAGTCCTTCCAGATCAACTCCAATTATTACATCGGCACCCATGTTTTTTACTATATCGGTTGGAATAACATTGAGCACCCCGCCATCAACCATATATCTATCGTTTATCTTTGCCGGATAAAAAAGAAAAGGAATAGCCATGCTTCCACGGATAGCCTGTGCAAGATCCCCTTTATCTATTGCAACTACTTCGCCTGTTGATATATCAACAACTACTGGTCTGTATGGAATAGAAAGGCTGTCAAAATTAAATTTTGCCGCATAATTTGCTTTAGCAGTATATTTGAATAGCTCATCATTAATTCTTTGACCGTTCATTAAACCAAATGGAATAAATATGTCCCAAAATTTGAACCGCAAAGTGACAATAGATTCCATCATACCATATCTTTTACTTATTAATTCAGAGCCTGGCTCAGGATTTTCATTGAAGATGCCTTCCCAATCAATCTGATGAACGATCTCTTTTTGAGCCTTGCCATTGTACCCGGCAGCATAGAGGCCACCCACGATACTGCCCATACTAGTTCCCGCTATATAGTCTATTGGAATTCCTTCTTCTTCAAGTGCTATCAGTACTCCAATGTGCGCTATTCCTCTTGCACCTCCACCACTAAGCGCTAGTCCAACTTTAAAATTTCTATCGGATTTTATCTCCCCATTTTTACTAAAATTATTGCTTTGGTCATCTTGTCCCTCAATATCTAAACTGGTGGTAATAAAAAAAAGTATGAGAAACATCGATAGCAATTTCACTTCTTTGTTAATGCTTACCATTTGATCCTCTTACTTTAAAAATAATAAAGTCAATTTTTTCTATTTATTGAATTTCAATAAACAAACCTATATTTCTATACTAAGTAATTCTAAAATTCTGAAACAAGTAAAGTTCTAAATGCAAAATTATATCTACGCAAGGTAGGGTGTTCAAAATATGATCCTATATGATAATAATTCAAATATTCGAAAGACAAGCTTAAAAATGAATTTAACCTGACTTGGGTACCTAAAATTCCAACTCCTACATATTCATTCCCTTTAGCCCCGCTGATTACGTAAAGCCATGACTGATCATAGGCGGTATATACTTTTCCTATCTTATCAAGTTGAAGAAATATTTCCATCTTCGCGTTAAGTCCAGATCCATAATTATAATCTCTACCTAACGTTTCTGCATATGGTGAATCAATTCCTCCCATAAGTATAGCTGAAGCAGATACTGAAGAAGTAAGCGAAATTTTTTCTGCAATTGGAACTTTATTTATTATCCCGGCTCCTACACTGGTAAATCCAATTCTATAAATTGCAGTGTTTAGAAAATCAAAATTTTTATAGATACCCAATAAACTCTTACCGTTCTTGAAAAGTTTAATCTCCTTTCCCCACAATAATCCGCTTCCGGTTAAATCAATGATTGTATTATGTGTCGAAAATCCAATCCCTACATTTAATTTAAAATAATCAAATGGCTCTCGTTGGCTAGAATTTGAAAATGGATCTCCATAATTCATCTGAAATCCTATAAATCCGTGTGGGTGCTTTTGATATATTTTACCATCCAGGAATAATCCTAACATTCCCCCTGAAAGCAATATTGAATAATTCTGATAACCAGGACTTTTCCCTAACCGCCAGCTTTTGCCGCTTAATAATCTATTCAGACCATGCATTGGTGAAAGAAGCCCTGCGGCAATTTCTCGAAATAATCGTTCTACTCCGGTCGAATTATCATCTAAGAATAGGGAAGATACTCGGTAGCTAATCTCCCCAATTACTATACCGCTCGTTGTTGTATTTATTAAATCATTGCTTGATGGAAGTTCTGTCTCCATTGCAAGCTCCCACATCAAACTCCCTGCAAAAGGAAATATCACCGAATTCCAGAAACTTAATCCGCTTGAACGCGCGGCGGTGAAGGATAGCGCTCCGCTATATGGATGAAATAGTAGGTTCATTTCAAAACCATCAGAATCCCAAACAAATCCATGCGTCAGATTATTTTTCAATGTCTTGAATGATATTTTTGTCCAGCTTGGATTACCTAAAGCATATTTATTAAGCATAAAAACAAAAATGTTTGAACCAAATGTTTCTATTGCAGGTGTTAAAAAATCATTATTTTCATGAAGGATTATATTCTCCTCAGGGCTACTTTTAATGTATTCTGTCTTTAACGTATCTTGACTAAAATAGTTTTGAGACTGACTTTTTATATCGACAGTAATAATTAGTATGATTAGTATAAAGTAGAAAACCAGAATTCTTTTATTGTTTATTTTTATACGATAGTATAAAACACAATTCATTACTCTGCACCAAAATAAATTGCTGCGCGATCGTTGAATCGACCTTCGTAATATGCTCGCAAATGATATTTGCCCCCGAGATAAGCGCCTGTATAAGGCTGAGGACGATAATATTGTTTTATTACTTTTCCATCCTGATCAGAACCAATTTCATCATAACTATCCCAGGTAAGTGTATTTATAGTCCAGAAATTCAAAGCCAAAACTTTTTGGAGTGAATTTTTGTTATTGATAAATTCATGAATTGGTAAATACCATCTTAAATCTGTTTCGATCACACTCCAAGAAGACATTGTATCGAACCAGCCCAAGTCACTTCTAAAAGCAATCTTCTGCAGACTTCCGCAAGTTGGGTTAATATAATAATCGGTATTCTCGCGAGTTAGAGCGAATTCAATTCCGTTTGTTGCAAAAGATACGCGCTTCCGATAGAATGGTTTGATATCTATTAATGTCCTTCCACTTTCTAACGGATTCCAGCTGGTGCTACCCATTTCGCCAGATTTCAGAATTCCGTTTTCAATTTTTGGGGAAAAATAGAATTGATCTCTACCATAACTTATCGGAAGGAGAAATCTAAATTTTAATTCGAACCATTGATTTGGTCCGCTTACTTCAACGTAATCGTTTTTGTCGGATTCGTTGCTTCCGGCTCTAAATTTAGAGTCAGTTGGAAGAGGAGAGTTAGGAGGGTCTTTATAAACATTTAATAGTCCAAAATAACCTCCCAAAATATCCGGTGCAAAATACAATCTTGGATAAAATGGTAAATAAAATTCTCTGAATTGAATAAAGTCATATTTTGTTCCGTTCGTACTAATTACACCACCCATATATAAGGACATATTTTTCTGAGAGAGCCCTCGAATTCCAACAAAACCACCGACTGCCCATCCAAAGATTTCGCTGTACACAGCAAATGGAAAGATTGAAGTTATTACATTTTGGTCACCAGCAGCGTTATCCCCATTTGTAGATTGCGTGAATAAATTACTGGTGTAAATGAACAAAAGATTAAATAAAAAATATTTAAAATAGTTTTTCATTGTCTGAATAAATTCTCGTTGAATATATTTTACTTATCTCGATGATAAAGTGAATCAGCTTTGTGGTTTAATTATCTTATTCATTCTGTATCCACATCATAATTTAAGTTCACTTTCCAAATATTTCTTCTTTTTTAAGCGCTTTTAATTCCGGTTTTTCGATATTCTTAAACCTAATTTTTTGCTGACCATTTAATTTGTCTTCAATTTCATTTATCAAATATTCTACTTTCGAAGCGCGTTGATCGCGCCCTCGTTTCACTCCGATTTTTTCAAAGAATCCGGGTTCATCATCGTTTTTAACGCGTTCTTTTATCGCAGAAATTA
>JAGVBL010000098.1 GCA_020059785.1 Ignavibacteriales bacterium
TACCGTTGAATTTCTATCTGGAATTTCCGAGGAAAAATCGATATTCAGATATCAACCCGGTAAGTGGAGTATACGAGAAGTACTGGGACACATAATCGATTCTGAGCGGGTTTTTGCTTACCGCGCATTAAGATTTTCAAGAGGAGATCAAAAACCATTACAGGGTTTTGATGAGAATCTTTACATAAACAATTCCAATTATAATATGATCGGCATGCAATTTCTGATCGAAGAATTTTATCATCTCCGCAAATCAACAGTCTCATTATTTCGATCGATGAAAAATGAAATGCTGCTCAACAAAGGAAATGCTTCGGGCTATGATGTTACAGTAAGAGGGTTGGCATACATAATAGCCGGACATACAGAACATCATTTAAGAGTAATAAAGGAGAGGTATTTGTAAATGTCGCTGCTTGTATTAGCATATCCAACAATTGAAAAGAAAGACTTCAACTGGATTCAATCTATCCGCAAAGATCACGACGAACGTTACTACAAAATTGTAAACCCCCATTTTACGTTTGTCTTTCCCGTCAACAATTGCGAGTATAATCAGTTATCCGAACATGTCAAAAAAGTAACAAGAAAATTCGGAACGTTTTTCTTTGTATTAAGATGTGCCCAGATTGTAAAAGATTCATTCAGTGATTATACGGATGTTTTTCTGATTCCCGAGGAAGGATACCGGCTGTTTGTAAAACTACATGATGCACTTTATTCAGGAATATTAGAGAAAGAATTGCGGCTCGATATTCCATTTATTCCACATTTAGGTATTGCAAATAGTCTCGACCCGCTTAAATGTAAAAGTCTTGCTGATAAACTGAACAGTAAGAATATTGAAATAGTTGGCGCAATTAATAAACTTGATATTGTTTCTTACGAGGAGAATAATGTAAAATCACTTGGCTCAATTGTACTTCAGTAAAATTAAAAAGAATAAAACCAATTTAGCGGCAATACGACTAATGAATAAGAGTTTATAAATTTATTTATGAAAAGAATTAAGTACATATTCGGCAGCATAAGTTTAGAAGGAGTCCTCTGGACAATAGCACTTCTGTACTTGTTATTTATTAATCCATATGAAGTGCAGAAATTCACATTGTGTCCTTTCCACAATATGGGTATTGAATATTGTCCCGGTTGCGGACTCGGGCGTTCAATATCGTTCTTATATCACGGAGATATTTTGCATTCAATAAAAACACATCCGCTTGGAATTGCAGCTTTTGTTCTTATAATACTAAGGATAGCTCAGTTAACAAAACAAACAATAGAAAACTTCCAACAAAAAAAGAGAGGTGATTCATGGCAAACGTCTATGAATTAATGCCCGAAATTATGGGTGAAGAGCAAATGTACATCTCAAGTTTAATCAAGAACCTTGACGATCAGAAAGCGCAGCAGTTTGCAAACATCTACCGTGCCCGAAGAAGAGATCCGATGATTATTCTTCTTGTTACACTAGTTGGCTTTTTAGGTATCGCCGGAATTCAAAGATTTTTAACTGACCAGATTGGACTTGGTATTCTGTATTTGTTAACAGGCGGAATTTGTTTAATTGGAACGATTATCGACCTGGTTAATTACAAAAGAATTGCATTTGAATATAATCAGAAGCAAGCAGCACAAATAATAATGATGATAAAATAAAACAGAATTAAATACTTTGTTATAATATTAAATTATCGCTAAGTTTGAACCGAAGGACAATTTTAATGGTATTATCTCTTAGGTTCTTCGGAATTAGTAAAAGTAAAAAGGAGTTTTTCAATGGCAGAACGTGAAAGCGGAACCGTAAAATGGTTTAATGCTGCAAAAGGTTTCGGTTTTATTCAGCGCACGCAAGGCGAAGATGTTTTTGTTCACTTTTCTTCAATCAAGTCCGAAGGTTTTAAGAGTCTTGAAAAAGGTCAGAAGGTTGAGTTCACAGTTGGTGAAGGACCAAAAGGACCTCAAGCTCAAGACGTCATACTTGTAAAATAATAAAACATTTTCACCAGACAATTATCAATTTTTTGATCACTAGTGAACTTAAAACAATCTTACTTTGTTAAACCGTTTAACAGTCCAAGTATTATAAAAGTGAAAACAAATCCAACATATTCTCTAACAATTTTTTTCAGTGAACCTGAAAATTATTCCTTCTATTTCAGCAACTGCTGTTGTTGTTGCTCCTAATTTTTACCTTTTTTAATCGTATCAAATAAATTTTTTTGGAGACACATTAGTATGGAAATAATTTATAATTTAAATTCATTCATAATCGAATTACAAAATAAAAGAGAAATGCATGCGTGCACAATCTCTCTAAAAAATAATACTGTCAAATTTATTAATAGCCAGATTAGCTTGTTATTTCCTCATTTTGCTGAAAAAGTATTAGCAGATAGAGAAAGTATTTTACAAGAATTAGATTTTGTAAAAAATAATTTAATTGAATTAATCTATTCCCTAAACGGAAGATCCAGAATTAATGCAGAAAATGTATCTAAGAGTTACATTGAAAAGTTACCGGGAATTCACAACAAACTTTGGCTGGATGCCAATTCAATTTATGAGGGCGATCCGGCAGCAGAAAGTATTGATGAGGTAATTCTTGCGTATCCGGGATTCATGACAATTATGATTTACCGACTTGCTCATGAGCTGTATAAGTTGAAAGTGCCTATAATTCCACGAATAATGTCAGAGCACGCTCATCAAATTACCGGAATAGATATTCATCCGGGTGCAAAAATCGGCTCGCCATTTTTTATAGATCATGGAACCGGAATCGTTATAGGTGAAACAAGTGTAATCGGTAATAATGTAAAAATATATCAGGGAGTAACTTTAGGTGCACTAAGTGTAAAAAAGAATTCTCACATGTAAAAAGACATCCAACTATAGAAGATGATGTGATAATTTATGCTCAGTCGGTTATTCTTGGAGGCAATACTGTAATCGGTAGAAGCAGTGTAATAGGTGGTAACTCGTGGATTGTTCAAAGTATTCCTCCTAATTCGGTTGTAAATAATAAAAACGAAGTAAGAATAAAAACAAACAAAGATTTCGAAGAACCGATCAACTTTATTATTTGAAAGGATACATTATGAAAGCAAATAACATACTTGAAACTATCGGCAACACGCCACATGTAAAATTAAACCGCATCTTTGGTAATAAACATGAAGTGTGGATAAAACTTGAACGTGCGAATCCGGGTGCGAGTATTAAAGACCGAATTGCACTCGCAATGATAGAAGAAGCTGAAAAACAGGGGATACTAAAACCCGATAGTGTAATTGTTGAACCAACTTCCGGAAACACCGGTATCGGTTTAGCGATGGTTGCGGCTGTTAAAGGTTATCAGCTAATATTAGTAATGCCAGAATCAATGTCGGTTGAAAGAAGAAAAATAATGTCTGCATACGGAGCTAAATTTGAACTGACTCCCCGTGAATTAGGAATGAAAGGTGCTATCGAAAAAGCAAATGAAATAGCTTCTCAAAATCCGAAAGCATGGATTCCACAGCAATTTGAAAATATGGCAAATGTAAATATTCACATTAGCACAACGGCAAAAGAAATATTAAATGATTTTGCTGATGGAATTGATTATTTGATAACAGGTGTTGGAACGGGTGGACATATTACCGGCGTATCAAAAGTGCTTAAAGAAAAATTCCCCCGCCTTAAAACTTTTGCGGTTGAACCTGAATTATCTCCAGTGATTTCCGGTGGTAAACCAGGTCCGCACCCAATTCAAGGAATTGGAGCGGGATTTATTCCTAAAATACTCGATACTTCTGTTCTTGATGGGATAATTACAGTATCGAAAGAAGAGGCGTTTGAATTTGCACAACGTGCTGCAAAAGAGGAAGGAATTTTTATGGGAATATCTTCAGGCGCATCGCTGGCTGCTGTATCAAAAAA
>JAGVBL010000391.1 GCA_020059785.1 Ignavibacteriales bacterium
GAGTTACATTGGAACCGGAATGTGATGGTAAATCGGAGTATGGTTCAATCATCCACGCGCCCCTTGAGCCGAGCGCTCCATCAATGTATTGTTTGATAGAACGGACTGTTAAAAAGTTATTTGCATAACCGACGAGCTTATAATCGCTTAACTTTTTTTTCATCTTATCATAAGTATCGCCAATCATAACATTTAAACGAACTGAAAGTTTGTTCGAATCGGCTTGTTGTTTAATTATATCGATCAGTTCGAATGTCTCGCCGGCATCGTGGAAAGAAGTAATTCCCTTCTTAAAGCATTCTTCCGAAGCGAGTCTTATTTGATTAATATAATCCTGGCGAATCTCATCCGGTTTTCGGTTATTAAAGGATTCTTCATAAAACTTTGCAATTAGATTCTCTGCATTTTCTTCGAAAACACCGATTGGATTTCCATCGGCGTCTCGGACAATTGTTCCGCCATCGGGTTCCTGTGTAGATTTTGAAACACCGGCAAGTTTCATTGCATATTCATTTGCAAAAATTGCATGACCGCTTGCATGAGAGAGCATAACCGGATTACTTTTAGATGCTTTGCTAAGCTCGTTGTGAACAGGGTAACCATTAACATTAGGATATGGAGCCGGATCAAATTTTTCCTGATGCCAGCCGCGCCCCAAAATCCATTCTCCCGGCCGCGAAGATTCACAAGCCCTGGAAACTATTGCAATTACTTCGTCCCAGTTCTTAGCTTCGCGTAAATCTAAAATCTGTTTGGATTTTCCGAGTCCGAGAAAATGAGCATGACTTTCTATAAAACCCGGCATTACAAATTTTCCTTCAAGATCAAGTACTTCTGTGGAATCTCCGATATATAATTCTGCGTCTTCATTTGAACCGACAAATAAAATTATGCCATCTTTAATTGCTACGGCTTCTGCAGAAGGATTTGATTCATCCATTGTAGCAATAACAGCATTTGTTAAAACCAAATCGGCAGCTTCTTTCACTTCTCTTCCTCCACAACTTTGAATTAATATTGATAATGCAATAATGAACAAACCGGGCTGGATAAGATTTTTCAATTTCATTTTAATCCTCTTAATGATATTTGTTAATACCTGACCTCAACGGCAATTTCAAAAACATAATCGTCTTTGCCGGCAGTAAAGTTTCTTTTTACTCTATCATAATCAACAATTATTTTATTTTCGCCAAAAAAGTAATAAGCAAAACCTAATATGAATCGCTCGGATTTCGATTTAAAAATTCCGGAATCAGAAGTAAAATTATCATATCTCCCGATTAAATTGAGCGGGGTTTTTGGAATATTAAAATCTGCAAAAAACGAATAGCCATTATTAGAAGGAGGCTTACCCCGGGAATCGAGCTGACTGCCATCTTCAAATCCAGTTCCACTATAATATGTTCCTGTTAAGTCGATTATTCTGTTTTCATAAGATAAAATTCCGGCAATGGTTTTGTATTCCGGAGATGAACCCACATTCCCTTTTCCATAAGCACCGGCAAAACTGAATTGAAGCCCGGGAATTATTTCTGGAGCCGGACGGATCGATAGTCTTCCATCAATCATTTTGTTTTCGTTCTTCTCAATAGCATGATATCCGCCGCCATTATAAATTCCAATAGCAAAGCTTCCGTATTTACCCGGAAAACTTCTGCTTACATTTTTTTGATAATCTTCATCAAGTTCGCCCCCAAGCAAAGTTACAAAACTTAAACCGTAATCGGCGGAACTATATATCCCGTTTCGTTCAAGAAACATTGTTCCCTGAACGCGATAACGATTTATCGATTGTTCAAAATCAATCCAGGGACGGCTAACCATTCCAAATTCTATATAAGGTTTGTAAAATAAATTTCCGCCGTTAAACTGATATCGTAAAAAACCGTACTTCAAACGGATTTCTATATCGCCCTCGCCATCGCCCTCGCGATCTACATTTACATCCTGAGTAATTCTTGCAGAAAGTTGTTCGTTAAATCTTTTGTTGAATGTTATATATCCTCTCTTTAGTAAAAATTCATTATCCGATACGCCCTTTACTCGTCCGCTTTGATAAGATAGAAACCATTGGCCAGAAAAAGAAATATCGTTCAATAATGATTTTACAAAAGATTTTATTTCCCCATCTTCAGTCTGGGCATTAGAATATTCGAAAGAACAAGTTAGTAAAGCAATTATAAGCAGAAAGATTTTTTTTGTTTTCATCTGTTTCTGTTTTTTATTTTCTGTTTACAAGAATTACGCCGCCGATTATAATTAATCCGCTTACAAAAGTTAAGAAACTTATTTGTTCATTTAAAAGAATCCACGCAGCAAAGACGGTTACAAAGGGTTCGATGTATAAAAACGTTCCAACCTTGGTTGCTTGCATTTGGCTAAGCGACTGAGCCCATAATACATAAGCAATTCCCGAACAAAATATTCCCAGAAAGAGAATAGATATCCATCCGGTTAGCGAAAGAGAAATAACGGAAGAGATGTTCTCGCCGGTTATGGTAAAAGGGACCAGATATAAAGACATCATTACAAAAAGGAACAGGATTGTCATTAATGGCGGGTAATTAATAGTTATCTTTTTTCCTACAAGGGAATATACCGCCCATGTAAACGAACTCAACAATACTAGAAAATCACCCCGATTCGAAATCAAATCGATTGAAGAAAGGTCCCCTTTGCTTACAAGAAGCAGCAATCCTAAAAATGAAATTGCAATTCCGGATATTTGAAGCGGCGAAATGCTTTCTTTGAAAAATATTAATGCAAGCAGAACCATAAAAACAGGAGTGATGCCGATTATCCAGCCGGTGTTAGAAGCAGACGTGTATTGTAATCCCGTTACCTGAATCCAGAGATGAAGCGATGCAATTCCGGAAAGTAAAAAAATCCATTTGTGATCTTTAATGTTTATTGCAAAACTTTTTTTCTGATGAATTGCAATAATGGATAATAACCCGATTCCCAAAATTTGTCTTAATAGTATAATGGCAAGCGGCTTAATTTCTTCGAGAGCATGTTTTGTTGCTATAAACGACACTCCCCAAAAGATAACAGCAACAAGAGGTTTCCAGTATGGATGAATGCGCGATGTACTTTCTGGCATTTATAAAACTTTTATCGAATGTATATTAAAAGATAACCATTTCTTCGTTATTGTTTCAAAAGCGGGAAACTTTGCGGACGGATTAAAGAGTTTTATTACCAGCAAGGATTACATTTTTAAGTTGCAATCTGAACCGAAATAAAATTATCTTTGAGCAGATTCATTAATAGAATTAATTGCTTGTCCATTTAACAGGGAATTAAATGAGCATTGAATTAAAAAAAGTTGTAACTAAATCCGATCTTAAGAAGTTCATAAAATTTCCCTACAAACATTATTCGGGAAACAAATACTGGGTTCCTCCTCTTTTAATGGATGAATATAGAAACCTGGACACAGCTAAAAATCCCGCGCTTGAATTTTGTGAAGCTCAATACTGGCTTGCTTATAAAAACAACGAATTGGTTGGACGAATAGCCGGAATAATTAATAAGCGGTATGATGAAAAAGTCGGAAAAAAAATCGCACGATTCGGATATATTGAATTTATTGATGATGTGGAGGTTTCCCAAAAATTGTTCGAGGCAGTTGAAAACTGGGCAAAGGAAAAAGAGTGCGAGTCGATTCACGGACCACTCGGTTTTACAGACATGGATCCGGAAGGGATGCTGATAGAAGGATTTGAAGAAATACCCACAATAGCAACAATCTATAATTATCCGTATTACCCCGCTCACGTGGAGAAATACGGCTACCGAAAAGATATCGACTGGCTTGAATACGAACTTGTTCCACCCAAAAATATTCCGGAAAAAGTTGAAAGAATTGCAAAAGCGGTTTTCGAAAGATATCATTTGAAAATGCTGGAAGTAAAAAAGGCAAAAGACCTTCTTCCGTATGCTCACGAAATCTTTCATGTTTTGAATAAAGCTTACGAAAATATATACGGATTCGTCCCGCTCTCGGAAAAGCAGATCGACTTATATGTAAAACAATATTTCGGGTTTATAAAACCGGGTTTTGTTCCTGTTGTGTTAAATGAAAAGGGCGAGGTTGTTGCTTTCGGAATTACGATGCCCTCATTATCAAAAGCATTCCAGAAAGCAAAAGGGAAATTATTTCCGTTCGGATTTATTCACATATTAAAAGCACTTAAGAAGAATGACCGTGTTGATCTTTATCTAACGGGCGTTCGTCCGGACTATCAGGATAAAGGTGTAAATGCTTTAATGATGTATGAGATAAACAAAATATATATAGCCAACAACATCTCTTATGCCGAATCAAATCCGGAATTGGAAAGCAATACAAAGGTTCAGGCACAATGGCGGCACTACGAAGGCCGGCAGCACAAAAGAAGAAGATGCTACCTTAAACCTCTATAAGTCAAGGCGATAAATAACCAACCACCGGTAAACAAAGTACAGGCAACACAAATAACCGGTTTATTAATTGAGCTTTAATTAATGTTTAATAGAACCGATCTATTGCAATTTACTTTTATAGGACGGGATATTAATTGTTGAGTGTAATTCTGATTTGAATTTTTCCCCAGTGTAGAGAACTTTTTCTAAAAACAAACCCGATGGCGGGGCAGTATATTTCGCTGGAGTTGGTGATTTATGTTCAAGAAAATATTTTAGATCGTCCGGAGTCA
>JAGVBL010000365.1 GCA_020059785.1 Ignavibacteriales bacterium
ACAGAATCGGCGGCACAAGAATCTGGTGTTGTGCTTGTTGTTGTTGAACCTTCTATTAATACATTAGTGTGAATGGCAAAAGTGGGAGTACCTGGATTTCCGCCGGATGGTGAATATGGATTGATTCTAAGAGAGAATGTTTGACCATTCAAAACAGTTACATTTAAAGACTGTGTAAATGTCTGCACGATAGTATTTTTATATATTATTACTGAACCGATTGCATTACTGGATTGCCAGCCATCAGTTGAATAGTAGACACGGGCATTCAAAATATTAAAATCGGTTGCAAGCGGAAAATCCCCGTAATTAAATGATACATTCGTTACAGTAAAATCATTTCCTGAGGTTGGACTAACATCGAACTGAATAAAACGTGTAGGTTCAACAGAGCCAGCTGGCCAGCCTGAAGTACCAACCCAGAGTCTTTGGCCATTATTATATGCAAAAACAATCATTGACGGAGCCGGTCCAGATCCTAATATCTCCGGATTTGCCTGAATGTTTCCGGTTGTGTTGCCTGGATTAGCATCAACGGTCAACGGCCAAATAACCGATGCGGATTGTGCTGATATAAAACTGACCGAGTAAAAAAACAGATTAATTAAAAAGAGTTTATAAATTTTTTTCATTTAACCCTCTTTTGAAAAAAGAAACACTTGTAAATAATTAGTAATTAGTACATAATCTGATTCCACAAAAGAATTTTCTATCAACAGAGTTCCAGTAAATTCAGATTATGCTTAGTAACTAAGAATAAATGAGTAAAAGAAGTCAGAGTTAATTACGCGGTAAGCAAAATAATACTTTTTATCCTAATATCAAATAAAAATCATTAAGTTCTGCATAAAAAACCTTATAGAAAGAGTAAGGGCATTGAAAAATAACCACCGGATTTCTCCGGCGGTTTTGATTTACATGTTTACTTAAGCTGCAGCGACTTTATTATAGCATTCAATAAATGCTGCTTTGTCTTCTCGGGTATTGTACTCGGTGAAAAAGTCCTCGAGTTCCTGACGAAGATAATTCAGCTTTGGTCCGTCAAGTTTTTCGATTTCTGTTTTGCTGGTGGTTCCGAAGATCTTCTGAATGATCATTGTCTTTAACTTCTTTTCTTCTGCGGAACGAGGAGAGCCAAGATTATTCAATTCAAATACTGCCTCGATCTTTTCAGTCTCGATTTTTTTCTGCAGCTGACGTTCATAATATTCTTTATCGGTCGGAATTAAATTACCTGTTGTTTCCTCTGCAACTTCTCCTATAGGTAAGCCCTGGATAAAATTAATAATTGGTTTGAAATGTTTGAATGTGGGGAAAGTGAAGATTTTTCCGTTTATAGAATCCGAGTGATCTTTAAGTACATAGGCATAAATCTCTTTGTTCGGTTTGCCGTCCTTGTAAATATCATCCGAAGACATCCAAACATGGAGGTCAGTCTCGTTGGAGAATTCTCCTAAGATCTTTTATTAGTGCCCGCTATCAACCTTCTGAATTACAGAATTTATTTGATTAATGCTTTGCTGAAGTTTTCTTAGTTCACTTTCCAGTTTATAAATTTTGTAGGATTCCAGTGCTTCTTTACCGCCTAATAACCAGTTTACATCACAACCCAATCTCAATAGCCGTGTAAGCATTTTAGATCCGGGTTCTCTTTTGCCACTTATGTATTGCTGAAGCTGCTGTGGAGAAATTTTCATTGCTTCTGCTAACTTTTTAAGTGTTCCATATTTTCTTTTAGCAAACAATCTCATCCTTTCGCCAATTCCTAAATGCATACTCTCTTCGCTTGTAAATAAATCGAGCGCGTCGTTGTATTCACCATCAAAAAGGTTTAACTCAAACTGATAATCATCAATAATCTCTTTTATTTTTTTGTAGAGGTCGTCATCAAATTGAGGTGATTCGTTTATTAAATATGAAAGTGTTTGGACTTTTATACCAAGTTTCTCGGCAATCATACTAAGTTTAATACCGAGTGTGTGAATTAAGTATCTAATCTCTTCTTGTTTGGTCATTGGGTTATTCCCTTTTAATCAGATACACAATGCAAAATAGCAATTTTTATCAAAATAATTAACATTACATATATTTTAACCCGTCACCTAAAATTCTATCAAAAAAATAATTTTTCTTTCCAGTATAGATGTAATATTTTAATAACGATGAAATTATTCTCCTTGACATCCGAGCACAGGTATATTCTTAAGATTGCTCTGCCGGCAATAGCCGGATTATCTACACAAATGGTAGTTTCTCTAGTAGATACAGCAATGGTTGGGCGTTTACCAGATGCTGAGTATAATCTTGCAGCTATGGGAATAGGAGTTTTTGCTACCTGGGCGGTTGTAAGTCTCTTTTCAAGTTTAGCTACCGGCACACATGTGTTAATAGCCCGTAGTTTCGGTGAAAAAAATGATGAAGGTTGCGGTGAAATTCTTAATACTGCAATTATTCTTTCCTTTCTAATTGGAATTGTTGTTGCTTGTCTTGTTGTATTTTTTTCTGGCGATATAGCCGGATTTTTTGCAGCTGATAAAAAGGTTGGTGTTTTAGCCGGTGATTATCTCCATTATCGATTTATGGGAATCCCATTTTTTCTCATTACAGTATCATACAGGGGATTTTTCTTCGGTATAGGTAAGACAAAAATATTTATGTATTCCGGTGTTCTTGCAAATCTCCTAAACATCATATTCAATTATTTATTTATTTATGGCGGTTTTGGTTTTAAAGGGATGGGTTTAGCCGGTGCCGGATTAGGTTCAACAGTTGCAACTATTTGTGATGCATTATTTTATTTCAGCGTTTCTTTTCTTCCTCTCTACAAAAACAGATTCAATTATTTCAAACGGTTCAGGTTCATTAAGGAAATTGCTCTGAGAATTATTAAAATTTCATTACCGGTATCTTTACAAAACATTTTTATTCTGATCGGATTTTTAAGTTTTATTGCCATTACAGGACTTATCGGAATTCTTGAGCAAGCAGCAAGTAACGTTATTTTTTCTGCATTACTGATATCGTTACTGCCATGTTTTGGTTTTGGTATTGCGGTTCAGACACTTGTTGGTAATACGATTGGAAGAGGAGATGTAAAACTTGCAAAGCATTATGGATTTGAAACAAGTAAAATCGCTTCGATTTATACTGTGATTGTAGGAATAATCTTTTTTACATTTCCTAGAGGGGTCCTATTTCTTACTACAAATGAACAGCAGGTTATTGAAACTGCCGTTCCTGCACTAAGAATAGCAGCTTTAGGACAGATTTTTTATTCGGTTGGTGTAGTGCTTGCAAACGGTTTGCAAGCGGTCGGTAAAACTTTATATGTAATGTTAGCAGAAGTAGTTGCCAACTGGTTTGTTTTTGTTCCAATAGCATATCTGTTAGGTGTGGTCTTTCAGTTGGGATTAATTGGAGCGTGGTCTGCTCTACCATTTTATGTAATTCTATATGCAATTGTAATTTTTGTTAAATTCAAATTCGGTAAGTGGGAGAACTATAAAAAGGTATAGATTATTGTGATAAAAAAACTTGACAAAGTTATCGTTTAAGAATATATTTGAGCAGAAAAATGAACATGAAATCGAAATTCCTCATATTGTTTCTGATTACGATGACGGTAATTTATGCCGGTGTTGAATTAATCAGTTTTACCGCAAAAAGCCAGAATGGAAATGTTATATTAAACTGGCAGACTGCAACAGAAACCAACCTGAAAAATTTCGTTGTTGAAAGAAAATCTGTAGATGGTAATTTCTTCGAAATAGCAGTTGTTGAACCAAGGAGCGATAAGAATTACCAGTATATTGACCAATCCGCTTTCAAAACTCTGGATGCTGTTTATTCATATCGATTAAAAATTGTAGATAATGACGGTTCGGTTTCTTATTCGGGAGTACAATCGGTTTATCATAACGTTTCCAGCGTTAAGAGAACCTGGGGAAGTATTAAAGCACTTTTCCGTTAATGCAATTTTTACCTTCCAGATTTTTTCGTTCAAACTTATTTAACTATTTAGAAAATGATTAAAAGCATTTTACCGATTTACCTTGCATCAAAATCACCCCGGCGCAGAAAATTACTTAAGCAATTGGGAATTTCATTCAAGTCTTTTACTATTGAATTAAATGAAGAAATTTTAGATGGCGAACATCCTATTCAAACAGTAAGAAGACTTGCAGAACACAAATCATTTCTTGCAGTAAAGAAAATTAAAAAGGGAATCGTTATAACTGCCGATACTATTGTTGTCCTGAATAACGAAATTATTGGTAAGCCAAAAAACAGAAAAGATGCATTTCAAATTTTATCCAAACTGAGCGGAAAAACACACCAGGTTTATACAGGATTTGTAATTGTGAATACAGTTAGAGGAACGAAAATATCAGGTTACGAGAGAACCCTTGTTACTTTTAAGAGATTATCTAAGAAAGAAATTGACGATTACATAAATACCGGAAGTCCAATGGATAAAGCCGGTGCTTATGGAATTCAGGATGATTTTGGTGCAGTATTCGTAAAAAAAATTAATGGCTGCTACTATAATGTTGTTGGTTTACCTCTTGCTAAACTTTACAATTCATTAATGGAAATTCTGTAAGTTGATTGAAAAACTTAGGAAAAATCTTGTTGTTTCACTCCTTATAACCGCACTTGTTTTTTTTGCAATTGCAGTTTATGCCGATTTTAATTCAGTAATTGACTCGTTCAAAAAATTCAATTGGATGTTACTCCCTTTATTGCTGCTGTTATCTTCAGCAAATTATACAGTACGATTTTTTAAGTGGGAATATTATTTGAGATTACTGGGAATTAAAATTTCATTGAATCAATCGATTAAGATTTTTTTCTCGGGTTTATCAATGAGTGCTTCACCGGGAAAGATGGGAGAAGTTCTTAAGTCATTTTTGTTAAAAGAGATTCATAATGAACCGATCTCAAAAACAGCTTCCATAATTTTTGCAGAACGTTTAACAGATTTTCTCTCTTTAACTTTTTTAACAATAATCGGAATTCATTTTTTTAATTATTCTGCAATCTGGGTCTATTTTGTATTGGCATTTTTTATAATGATAATAATAGTTATTGGTAATAGACGTTATGCTGGATTTGTAATCGGCATTACTAATAAATTTTCATTTATAAAGTTACATACTACAAAAGTAATTAACCTTTACGAGAGTGCTTATATATTATTACAACCCTTACCGCTCATTAAAATGATTTTGATTAGTATAGTATCTTGGTCGTTTGAGTGTTTTGCATTTTACCTGATTCTAATTAATTTTGATTTAAGCGTAACTATTCTATTTCCGACTTTTGTTTACTCGTTATCAACAATAGCCGGTGCGGTTTCAATGCTACCTGGCGGATTGGGAATAACAGAAGGATCATTAAGCTTAATATTGATTGGCAGCGGAATTTCAAAAGAAATTGCTGTTGCATCAACCTTAATTATCAGAGTAGTAACTTTATGGTTTGCTGTATTATTAGGAACAACGGTTTTGATTATTTTTAAAAGACAATTTAAAAATGCTTCATTAAATAAATAGATTTTATTAACATAATCGGATAAATAAAATGACAACAAAAATAATATGGACAAAAATTGATGAAGCCCCGGCTTTAGCTTCTTACTGTTTTCTTCCGGTATTGAAATCATATGTTAAGAAAACCGGAATTGAAGTTGAGGAAAAAGATATTTCATTGGCAGGAAGAATTCTTGCAAACTTTCCAGAAAATTTAACAGATGAACAAAAGATTCCGGATTATTTAACAGAGCTGGGAGAATTTGTTAAAACACCCAATGCAATTATAATTAAGCTCCCTAATATCAGTGCTTCCGTTCCTCAGCTTCAGGAAGCAATTAAGGAATTACAGGCAAAGGGTTACAAAATTCCCGACTATCCCGAAGAACCAAAAACGGAAGAAGAAAAAGCAATCAAAAATAGATATGCAAAAGTTTTAGGTTCGGCTGTTAATCCTGTTTTAAGAGAAGGTAATTCAGACAGAAGAGCATCAACGTCAGTTAAGAAGTTTGCACAGAAATATCCTCATAAAATGATGAAGCCCTGGCCACAATCAGGTTCTAAAACACGTGTTGCACATATGAAACAGAAAGATTTTTATGGTACTGAAAAATCTTTAACGCTCCAGAAAGAAGATGTTGTAAGAATCGAATTTGTTGATGCAAACGGAAATATTTCTTTGTTAAAAGAAAAATTGAAACTGCTCCCCGGAGAAGTAATAGATGCTTCGGTTATGAATGTTAAAGAATTGAGGAAGTTCTACGAAGAGCAAATAGCTGCTGCAAAGAAAGATAACATCCTTCTTTCACTTCATCTTAAAGCAACTATGATGAAAGTTTCCGATCCTATTATGTTCGGGCACGCAGTTTATGTCTATTTTAAAGAAGCACTTGATAAACATGCTGCTGCCTTAAAAGAAGTTAGGGCAAACGTTAATAACGGTTTGATGGATATACTCGAGAAAATTAAAAAATTACCTGATGAACAAAGAACCGCAATTGAAAACGACATAAACAAAATTATAGATACTAATGCACCTCTTGCAATGGTTGATACAAGAATTGGTAAAACAAATCTGCATGTTCCTAATGATGTAATTGTGGATGCTTCGATGCCGAATATTGTGCGCGATGGCGGTAAGATGTGGAACCGGAAAGACGAATTACAGGATTGCATTGCAATGATACCTGACCGCTGTTATGCAACTATGTATCAGGAAATAATTCAGGATGCAAAAGAAAAAGGTCAGTTCGATCCGGCTACTATGGGAGCAGTATCAAACGTTGGATTAATGGCGCAGAAAGCAGAAGAATATGGTTCTCACGATAAAACTTTTGAAGTGAAAGCCAATGGAACTGTTCGGGTAATAAATTCTAACAATGAAACTCTTCTTGAACAAGTGGTTGAAACCGGTGATATATTTAGAATGTGTCAGACTAAAGACGAAGCAATAAAAGACTGGGTTAAATTAGCAGTCAATAGAGCGAGAGCTTCAGGATCACCGGCAATTTTCTGGCTGGATGAAAATAGAGCTCACGATAATGAAATTATTTTTAAGGTTAAAAAATATTTACCCGCACATGATACAACCGGATTAGAAATTAAAATTCTTAATCCGGTTGATGCAATGAAATATACGCTCGAAAGAACACGGAAAGGATTAGATACTATTTCGGTTACCGGAAATGTACTTCGTGATTACTTAACCGATTTATTCCCTATACTCGAATTAGGTACAAGTGCGCGTATGCTTTCGATTATTCCATTATTAAACGGTGGCGGACTTTTTGAAACCGGTGCCGGAGGTTCTGCTCCTAAGCATGTTCAGCAGTTAATAAAAGAAAATCATCTACGCTGGGATTCATTAGGAGAATACAATGCTCTCGTTCCAGCATTAGAAATGATTTATGATAAAACCGGTAATACTAAAGCAAAAGTATTGGCCGTGGCTCTTGATAAGGCGATTGGAATGTACCTGGAAAATTCTAAATCACCTTCCCGTAAAGTAAATGAAATTGATAACCGTGGTAGCTCTTTCTATCTTTCATATTATTGGGCACAAGCATTGGCTCAACAGAGTGATGATGCTGAATTGAAAAATCGTTTTGAAAAAATTGCTAAAGAAATTGGAGCGAATGAAAAGAAAATTGAAGATGAATTAATAGCGGTTCAGGGTAATACAGTAGATCTTGGCGGTTATTATATGCCGGATGATAAAAAAGCATATTCTGTTATGAGACCGAGCAGCACGTTGAATAGAATTATTGATGAAATGTAAGGTTAGTTCTTTGTTCTTAGATTCCATCTAAATTTATACGCCTCTGGCGGAAGTGCGCGGTTAGCTTTGTTTCAGGTATAAAATAGAAGAGGTTTGATACATCGATCAAACCTCTTACTAATCGATTACCAAAGTCAATTTCCTTTGAACATTTCGCATACCCGGTTCATTAACACTCGTTCACATAATCGGTTCAAAACGACTCATCTATCCTTGATTTTAGAGGGCATCATTATTATTTTGCACCGCCTTAATCATATAAAAATGGAGGTTAAAGATGCGTGACGATAATGGAATTGGAAAAGGTTTATTAATCGGTTTTCTTACAGGTGCGGCTGTAGGATCTGTAATAGCACTCCTTTTTGCTCCTAAATCCGGCAAAGAATTACGTGAGGATATTAAAAATAAATCCCAGGATTTTCTTGACGATGCAGAACAATACCTCGCAAGTGCTAAAGACAAAGCTTC